>JAHCKU010000140.1 GCA_026125625.1 Burkholderiales bacterium
GGTCATCGACACGGAAGGCAACATGATCGGCCTGCATTCGCGACAGTGACACGCCGAATGCCCCGGCCTGCCCTCGATGAATATCGGCCCGGGCGATAGCTGACATCCATCGCTCGGGCCGATCGCTGCATTTATCGGTCACATCCGCGTGATGCGTGCGCGACGTTTGTCCAGAATCACTGCATCATCAATTGCGGGAGCCACAGCGCCAGCGTCGGCCAGGCCAGCACCGCGGCCAGGCACAGCAGCTGGATCACCATGAACTGCGCCATGCCGTGATAGATGGTGGCAAGGTTCCACTGCGGCACCACGTTGCGCAGATAGTACGCGGACATCGCCACCGGCGGACTGAGGAAGGCAGTCTGCAGGTTGACCGCGACCAGCGCGCCGAACCAGATCATCATCTCCTGTGGGGAGAGGCCCAGATCGAGCTGCTCCACCACCGGCAGGAAGATCGGCAGGAACACCAGAATGATGGCCGGCCACTCGAACGGCCAGCCGAGCAGGAAGATCAGTCCCATCACCAGCAGCAGCTTGCCCAGATCCGGCAGTGGGATCTGCATCAGGGTGCTGCTGATCAGGTCGGTGGCGCCGAGCTTGGTGAACACCGCACCGAAGATGTTCGAAGCCACTGCCAGAAAGAGCACCATGCTGGAAGTGGTCATGGTGGACAGCGCGGTATTCTTGATCGTGGTGAACGTCAGCTTCCTGTAGCAGGCGGCGAGCACGGTGGCGCCGAATGCCCCGCAGGATGCGGCCTCGGTCGGCGTTGCCAGGCCGGCGAGGATGGTGCCGAGCGTGAAGCCGATGAGGGCCGCGAGTGGAACGACGCCGACGAGAAGCTCGCGCAACAGCTCGATCGGGTTGGTGACGCGTTCCGCCTTCGGCACCGCCGGGCCGAGCCGCGGCTGCAGGAAGCTGCGCACCAGACAGTAGGCGATGTACAGACCGGCGAGCAGCATCCCCGGTCCCATGGCCGATGCATACAGCAGATTGACCGGTACGCCGATCGTCGGTGCCATCACCACCAGCATCACGCTGGGCGGGATCAGGATGCCGAGCGTGCCGCCGGCGGCGATGGCACCGGCCGAGAGCCGGCCGTCGTAGCCGGTGCGCAGCATCACCGGCCCGGCCATGATGCCCAGCACCGTGACTGCGGCGCCGACGATGCCGGTGGCCATCGCAAAAATGGTGGCGGTGAGAATGACGGCAAGGTAGAGCGAGCCACGCAGTGCTGCCAGCAAGTTGCGCATGGCCAGGAACAGGCGCTCCATCAATCCGGCCTGCTCCACCATGAAGCCCATGAACACGAACAGCGGCACGGCGGGCAGGATGTCGTCCTTCATCGTGCCCCATACCTGCAGATAGGCCAGGTTGAAGGTGAGCTCGGTGCCCAGTCCGATGCTGCCGAATACCAATGCGATGAACAGCAAGGTGAAGGCGATCGGGAAGCCGACGAAGATGATGCTCATCATCGCGAGGAGCATCAGCAGTCCGAGAATTTCCTGCCCGCTCAAGATGCCATTCCTAAACTTCGATTTTCTCGTGATGCACCAGCAGCTGCCCGGTGCGCGCTGCCCACAAGCTCTTGAGCAGTTCGGACACGCCCTGCAGGAACATGAGCAGCGCGGTGAGCGGAATCACCGCACGCAGCGGCCACAGGATTGGCTGCCAGGCGGTGTAGGTGGAGCGCTCTCCGATCGAGAAGGCGTAGAGAGACTCGTCCAGTGACATGTAGAACAGCAGGGCTATGGCCGGCAGGAACAGCGCGGCGTAGGCGATGCTGTCGATGATGCCCTTGGTGCGGTCGGAGAACTTGTCCCAGAACAGGTCGGTGCGCACGTGCGCACCCTTCAGCATGGCATAGGCGGAACCAAGCATGAACAGCGCGCCGTAGGACATCACCGTGGTCTCCAGCGCCCAGTTCGTGGGCTGGTCGAGCACGTAGCGCATGAACACCTCGACGGTGTTGGCCAACACCAGCGGGATCAGCAGCAGCGCGAACAGATACGCGCTCCAGCGCGTGATGCCGTCGAGCACGCGAATGACCTTCAAATACGCTGGGCCGGGCTGGCTCATGCCGGGATGAGCCTGTGTGCGCGCACCACCATCTACTTCTGCGGCCAGTAGTAGTTGGCTGCGGTCTCGTACGGCGGGTACACGTTGCGCCGCGCCGGTACCACCTTGGCGGCGAACGCGCGCTGCGACTCGTACACTTTCTTGAAGAACGGATTCTTGGCCGCTTCGGCCTTGGCGATCTGATCCCAGCTCTCCAGGACCTTCACCAGGATGTCGTCTGGCGTGCGCTCGATCTTCACGCCGTGCTTGTCGCGCAGTTCCACCAGCGCGTCGGCGTTGAGCCGGTTGATGACCAGTTGCGAGCGCAGTGTGGCATCCAGGGTGGCGGATTCGATGATGGCCTTTTGCTCCGGCGACAGCCGCTTCCATACATCGCCGTTGATGATCAGCTCCACCACGGTCGCCGTCTCATGCATGGAAGGCATGTACATGTACTTCCACACCGTATGGAAGCCGACCTTCATATCCTCCGCCGGTCCGACGAACTCCGCACATTCGATGACGCCGCGCTCGCCGGCGGGAACGATCTCGCCACCGGGAATGTTCACGGGATTCATTCCCGAACGGGCGAACACTTCGGCGGTGATGCCGGTCTGCCGGCACTTGCGGCCCTTGAGATCCGCCCAGTTCTTCACCGGCCTCTTGAACCAGCCGAGGATCTGGTTGCCGGCTGCGGTCAGCGGGTACGGCACCACGTTGCGCTTGAGCTGGACCTGATAAAACTCGCGATACAGCGCCAGGCCGCCGCCCTCGTAGATCCAGCCGAGGTAGTCGAGCATGTCCATGCCGAACGGTCCACCGGGTGCGGGACCGAACAGGGTGGCAGCGCGGTTCTTGCCCAGCCAGTATGCCGGCGCGGTGTGGCCGCCATCGATCACGCCCTTGTGCACGGCGTCCAGCACTTCGAACGGCGGCACCACCGCTCCCGGCGGCAGCATCTCGATCTGCAGCCGCCCGCCGCTGAGCGCTTTCACGCGCTCGGAGAAGTATTTGGCGTTCTCGAAGAACAGGCTGGAGGTAGGAAAGGCGGTTTGGAAGCGCAGCTTGGTGGTTTGCGCATGCGCGTACGGAAATACGAGCAGCAGCGACAGCACCGCGATCAACGAGCGTAGAACGTGCATGTCTCCTCCAATAGTTATTTGTCATGCCGGGAGTCATCGACTCGCCGCAACGCCCCCGCCCCTGCATGCTGCGGACCCGCTCCATGCGCAGCGGGTCCCGTCGAGCGCAGTATAGCGGTGCGGAGGGGCCAATGGCACAGGCCATCGATCCACATCAGCGATGATGACCTCGATCGAGCGAAAAAATTCACTACACTGCCGGCTCCCGCGCATCGGTGCGCGAGGCCGCTTACATCGAGGAGGAAGACATCATGTTGTTCGACGTGCGCATCTATACCTGCCGTCCCGGCACCATCAGGAAGCATCTCGCGCTGTACGAGCAGAAGGGCAAGGGGCCGCAGACGCGTCACCTGGGACAGCCGTTCGCGTATCTGGTGACCGAGACCGGCAACGTCAATCAGTACATCCACATTTGGAAGTACGAAGATGCCGCCGATCGCGCAAAGAAGCGTGCGGCCATGATGGCCGATCCGGAGTGGCAGGCGTTCATGGAGGAAAGCGCCAAGCTCGGCGCGCTCGAGCATCAGCAGAACCAGCTGATGACTCCGGTCTCGTTCTTCCCGATCAAGGCATAGGGAAGCTCCGGACGAGCTTTGCGCTGCGCGTTGCCTTCTCCCCCCTCGTCATGCCGGCGAGGGTCCGCCCCCGACGGTTAATAGGGGGCCGGCCTCCAGGATGTCAACGCCCATCTGCGCCGCCGCGCCCGCAGTTCGACATCACTACCTGGACCCCGGCTTTCGCCGGGGTGACGAGCCACGGTCATGTTGCAGGCGATTGTCAGGACGGGGAACTTTGCGGTAGTCTCCTGCCGGACAGTACGCGGCAATATACCTATTCCAAATTTCCAAGCGCGCGTGGCAATGGCGGGAGCGATCGAATACCTGGACGGCGTGCCCTTCTACGACCTCATGGTCGTGACGCTCAATGCTCCGGGATATCCCGGCTCCGCGCGGCTGCTGTTGCCCGCCCCGATCTCGCCCTTCGATCAGGAGCCGCACTGGTCCCTGGTGCGGGCCCCGACGCCGCATATTCTGCACTGGCTGGCGCTATGGTCGGACGTGGCGTTCCCCAATCGCAAGCGACTGAGCGCCGTGCTGGCCTCTGTGGAGCGGGGACGGTCGCTGCAGGCCCCGGTGCTGGCGCGAGCCGGAACCAGCTACCGCTTTGCCAGTGGTGCCCATACCGCCCTGATGCTGACCGAATTGGGGGCGCCGTCGCTGCCGCTGATCGTGCCCTCGACGTCAGTCGGATTCCTGGCCGGCCAGGGTCCGCGTGTGGTTGCAGGCGCGGCACAGGTGGTCGCGTTCAACGGCTTGCGACACTGATCCGCGTTCTTCCTCGCAGCCCAGCGCAGTAGTTTTGCAGCAGCCCAACCCGTCAAGCAGCGCGCACGTTGGCGGACTGTTGCGGTGCGGCCAGCCGTGCGCGGATCGAGGCCAGGATGCCGTTGCGGTCGAGTTCGGCCAGGGCCAGGAGCTGGGCCTGGTCGCCGTGGTCGATGAAGCGATCCGGCAGGCCGAGATGCAGGATCTGGGCGGCGATGCCCTGCTGCGCCAGGCTCTCGGCCACTGCGCTGCCGGCGCCGCCCTTCACCACGTTGTCCTCGAGCGTGACCAGCAGATCGTGCCGGTGTGCCATGCGCGCCACCAGCTCGTCGTCCAGCGGCTTGACGAAGCGCATGTTCACCAGCGAGGCATCGAGCTCTTCCGCCACCTCCGCGGCCACCTGCAGCAGCGGACCGAAAGCGAGAATGGCCACGCGCCGGCCCTCGCGTCGCACCTGACCCTTGCCAACCGGCAGCACCTGCATGGTCTTTTCCACGGCCGTGCCGGCCCCGGAGCCGCGCGGATAGCGCACCGCCGCAGGCGTATCGAGCGTCAGCCCGGTGCTCAGCATCTGCCGGCATTCGTTCTCGTCTGCCGGCACCATCACCGTGAGGTTGGGAATGCAGCGCAGATAGGACAAATCGAAAGCGCCGTGGTGGGTGGCGCCGTCCGCGCCCACCAGGCCGGCGCGATCGAGCGCGAACAGCACCGGCAGATTCTGGATCTGCACGTCATGGATGAGCTGATCGTAGGCGCGCTGCAGGAAGGTCGAGTAGATCGCCACCACCGGCTTCAAACCTTCACAGGCCAGACCGGCGGCGAAGGTCACCGCGTGCTGCTCGGCGATGCCGACGTCGAAGTAGCGCTCCGGGTGCTGCTGTGCGAACTTGACCAGGCCGGAGCCCTCGCGCATCGCGGGCGTGATCCCCACCACGCGCTCGTCCTGGGCCGCGGCATCGCACAGCCAGTCGCCGAACACCTGGGTGAAGGTCGGCTTCGCACCGGCCTTGCCCGCGCCGATGCCGGCAGCCGGCTCGAACTTGGACACGCCGTGATAGAGAACCGGATCGGCTTCGGCCAGCTTGTAGCCCTGCCCCTTGCGGGTGACGATATGCAGGAACTGCGGTCCCTCGAGCTCGCGAATGTTCTTCAGTGTCGGGATCAGCGAATCGAGATCGTGACCGTCGATCGGGCCGATGTAGTTGAAACCGAACTGCTCGAACAGGGTCGACGGCACGATCATGCCTTTGGCGTGCACTTCCACCTTCTTCGCCAGCTTGCCCAGCGGCGGAATGCCGGAGAGGAGGCGCTCGGCCGCATGGCGTGCGGCGACGTAGGCGCGCCCGGATACCAGGCGTGCGAGGTAGCGGTTCATCCCGCCCACCGGCGGCGAGATGGACATGTCGTTGTCGTTGAGGATGACCAGCAGATCGGTGTCGGAGATGCCGGCGTTGTTCATCGCCTCGTAGGCCATGCCGGCGGACATGGCGCCGTCGCCGATCACGGCGATGACGTGCCGCTTCTCGCCTTTCTGCCTGGCGGCGATCGCCATCCCCAGCGCGGCGCTGATGGAGGTGCTGGAGTGCGCGGTGCCGAAGGTGTCGTAGATCGATTCGCTGCGGCGTGGAAATCCGGAGATACCGCCGAGCATGCGCAGGCGCGCCATGCCTTCCCGGCGTCCGGTGAGGATCTTGTGCGAGTAGCTCTGGTGGCCGACGTCCCAGACGATGCGATCGTCGTGCGTGTTGAACACGTAGTGCAGCGCGATTGTCAGCTCCACCGTGCCGAGATTGGAGGACAGATGTCCGCCGGTGCTGCTGACCGATTCCAGCAGGAAGGCTCTCAGCTCGTCTGCGAGTTGCTGCAGCTTGGTACGCTCGAGTTTACGCAGATCGGCCGGGTCATGGATGGTGGACAGCAGCTCGTATGGCATCGCGAAAAACGTCGTTTCCAGAAGGGCGTATCTGCCCTCGATTGTACGCCTCCATAGAGGGTGAGGGGCGTCGCAGCATTCCTGACAGGCTAGCGTGAGCGCGGCTGCTCCACCGCGAACACGCTGCTGCTGCCATCCTTGCGCCAGGTGACCACCGGGTACTCGCTGCCGCCCTCGCTCTCCATGCCCGGCGATCCGAGCGGCATGCCAGGGACCGAGATGCCGACCACGTCCGGCTTTTCCTCCAGCAGCCGCCTGATCTGCGCAGCCGGCACGTGCCCCTCCACGGCATAGCCGCCGACCTGGGCGGAGTGACAGCCTGCGAGCTTGCGCGGCACCCCCAGCTGTGCGCGCACGCGATCCAGATTGCCGTGCTCGTGCGATTCGACGTTGAAACCGGCGCTGCGCAGGTGCTCGATCCACTTGTCGCAGCAAGCGCATCCGGGTGTCTTGTAGACGGTGACCAGGGGCCCGACGTTATTGACGGAAGAGGTGTCCTCGGCGGCGGCGGGGCCTTGCCACAGCAGGAGGCCGGCGAGCAGGACGGGCATGAGTGCTTTGTGCATGGGAATTCCCGTGATCGAGATGGACTTTGGACGTTCCGCCTAGGGGTTGGTTTCCGCCCGCCAGGCGGGCGCGGTGGTCAACTATCCTATAATGCGGTGCGCTGGCCGTGCTTCGGCCAGCCGGATCAGAGATGCAACTGTACGCCTTCGGGATCAATCATCAGACCGCGCCGCTCGAGGTGCGTGAACGGGTTGCCTTCAACGCCGACGGACTGACTTCGGCGTTGTGCGATCTGGTGCGGCACGAGCCGGTGCGCGAAGCGGCCATCGTTTCGACCTGTAATCGCACCGAGCTGTACTGCAATGCCCAGGATCCGGGCAAGGCCATCGCCTGGCTTGCCGACTACCACCACATGAAATCGCACGCGCTCGAGCCGCATCTGTACCGGCTGTCGCGCGAACGCGCGGTGAAGCACGCCTTCCGCGTGGCCAGCGGGCTCGATTCGATGGTGCTGGGCGAGGCGCAGATTCTGGGCCAGATGAAGCAGGCAGTGCGCAGCGCCGAGAAGGCCGGCACCCTGGGCCTGGTCCTGCACAAGCTGTTTCAGCAGACGTTCTCCGT
>JAHCKU010000141.1 GCA_026125625.1 Burkholderiales bacterium
GAGATTCGTGATCCGTATCGCAACGAAGTAGTCGGCAGTGCCCCAGCCTGCACCTCGCAGGACGTCGACGATGCGGTGGCCGCCGCAGTCGCAGCGCGCGACATAGCCGCAGCAATGCCCGGTTACGAGCGCGCCGCGCTGTTGCGGCGGATCGCGACGCTGATCGAGCGCGACGTCGCTGCGCTCGCCGAGCTGATGACGCGCGAAACGGGCAAGGCGATCAAGGACGCCGAAAGCGAGATCCGCCGCTCGCTGGAAACCTTCGCACTGGCGGCGGAGGAAGCGATCCGCATCGAAGGCCGCCACGTGCCCCTCGACGGCAGCGCCATGGGTGCGGGCAAGATGGCCTTCCTGATGCGCTTCCCGGTGGGCGTGGTTGCCGCCATCACGCCGTTCAACGCACCGTTCAATCTCGCCGCGCACAAGATCGCACCCGCGCTGGCGGCCGGCAACACCCTGGTGCTGAAACCGCCGCCGCAGGCGCCGCTCATCGTGCATCGCCTGATCGAGCTGGTGGTCGAGGCCGGCACGCCGACAGGGATGATCAACGCCGTCTACGGCGCGGCCGACGTCGGCGCAGCGCTGGTGGCGGATGCGCGCGTGGATTTCATCACCTTCACCGGATCGAGCCGCGCCGGTGCGGCGATCAAGGCGGCGAGCGGACTGCGCCGCGTCGCACTCGAGCTGGGTGGCAACGGTGCCACCATCGTGCACGAGGACGCCGATGTCGCACCTGCCGCAGCCACCTGCGCGCGCAACGGCATGCGGCTCGCCGGCCAGAGTTGCATCTCGGTGCAGACGGTGTACGTGCACGAAGCGGTCTACGCCCGCTTCCTCGATCTGCTCGCCGGCGAAGTGCGCAAGCTCAGGCTCGGCGATCCGCTGGATCCAGCCACCGACGTCGGCACGCTGATCGACGAAGCGGCCGCTTGCCGCGTCGAGAACTGGGTGCGCGAGGCACACGGCGCCGGCGCGCGCGTGGTGACCGGCGGCCGGCGCCAGGGTGCGGCATTCGAGCCCACGGTCCTGACCGACGTCGAGCCGACCATGAAGGTTGTCTGCGAAGAGATCTTCGGTCCGGTCATCAACGTCATCGCCTACGCCGACATCGAACAGGTGTTCAATGCCATCAACGCCGGACCGTACGGCTTGCAGGCGGGGATCTTCACGCGCTCGAACGAAGTGAGCTTCGCCGCCATCCGCGCGCTGCGCGTGGGCGGCGTCATCATCAACGGCAGCTCGACCTGGCGCACGGATCAGCTCGCCTACGGCGGCGTCAAGGCCAGCGGCATCGGCCGGGAGGGGCCGCGTTACGCCATCGAAGAGATGACCGAGCAGCGCCTCGTCGTCTTCAATCTCTGAAGCCATGAAGATTCTGGTCACCGGCGCCGAAGGTTTTCTGGGAGCAGCGGTCACGCGCGCCCTGCTTGCACGCGGCGATGCCGTCGTTGCCTTCGACATGCGCAGCTCGACCCGCTCCGATGCAACCGCATCGCAGCTGGTCCAGATGGCAGGTGACATCACCGACCTTTCTGCGCTGGCGTGCGTCATGCTCGAGCAGCGCCCCGACGCCGTGATCCATTGCGCAGCGATCGTCGGCGTGCTGTCCTCGCTCGGCAGCCCGATCCATATCGTGCGCGTCAACGTCGAGGGCACGCTCAACCTGTTCGAGGCAATGCGTCTGGCGAACGTCAGGCGCTGCATCCACATCAGCTCGGAAGAAGCTTACGGTGCCTTCCGCACGGACCCGATCGGGGAAACACACCCGCTCGATCCGGTCCTGCCCTACGGCATCTGCAAAGCGGCAGTCGAGCAGCTCGGTCGCACCTACCGCGACCTGCACGGACTGGAGGTGATCAATCTGCGCACGTCCTGGGTGTATGGTCCAGGCCTGCCGCGCGATCGCATCCCGAAGAATCTGATCGAGGCTGCGCTTGCGGGTGAGGCCTTGCACGTTCCGAACGGTGCGGACTCCGCTATCGACCATACTTACGTCGACGATTTCGTTGCCGCCGTATTGGCGGCACTCGACCATCGCGAGCATCGCTTCGATGTCTACAATGTCGCCAGCGGCAAGGCGACCACGCTGGCACAAATGATCGACATCATCCGCACGCTCGTGCCGGACGCACGGCTGTCGGCCGGATCAGGACCATACCGCCACGGCAACCAGATCGAGATCGTGAGGAAGGGCGCGCTGGACGTGAGTCGTGCAAAGATAGAGCTGGGCTGGGCGCCGCGCTACGACATGCGTGCCGGGCTGGAAGCGTATGTGCGCGCACTGCGCCGATGAACCCCATTTCCGGGGAAGTTGCTTTTGCTTATTCGAGAGAGTCATTCATGGAAAAACCACGCAAGGCTGCCATCCGTGCCGCAGCGGAGGTGATGTGGGACGAGCCGCCCGCGCATATCGGCGGGGCGTTCTCGAAGATGCTGGTGCGGCCGGAGCCGGTGGGATCGAAGAGCATCGACTATCGCATCTCGGTCTACCAGCCGCGCGCCTACGTCGCCCCGCACAAGCACAGGATCCAGGAGCAGGTCTATCACATCCTCGACGGTGAAGCGCTGATGGAGATCGAAGGCGAGCGCAAGGTAGTGCGCAAGGACGACGTGATCTTCATCCCGCCTGGTGTCGAGCATGCCATCTACAACACCGGAGTGAGCGACCTGCGCTTCATCGTCGTCACCTCGCCTGCGGACGAATGACACGCCACGCCATGAAACGCGTCGGACCGATCCTGCACCCGCTCGTCGTTGCCGTCGTCACGCTTCATCTGCTGCTTCAGCTTCCAAGCCCTGCATGGGCCCAGGCAGGACCGCCGCTGCGTATCGGGGTGGTCACTTTCCTGTCCGGACCCGGCGCCGGCATCATGGGCTTGCCCTCACGCAATGCAGCCGAGCTGACGTTCGAGGCCCTCAACGCCGGTGCCCTGCCGGCACCCTACGACCGCAAAGGTTTCGGCGGCACGCCGATCGAGATGGTATTGATGGATGAGGCAGGCTCGGTCAGCAACGTGGTAACGCAGTATCGCAATCTCGTGCAGCGGCAGAATGTATCCATGGTGATCGGCTACATCTCCAGCGCCAGCTGCCTCGCCATCGCGCCGGTGGCGGAGGAATTGAGAATGCTGACCGTGTTCTTCGATTGCGGTACGTCGCGCATCTTCGAGGAATCCAGCTACCGCTACGTGTTCCGTACCGCCTCTCACGCCACCATGGATAGCGTTGCGGCTGCGAAATACGTGCGCGAGCGCTTTCCGAAAGCGACGCGTATCGCCGGCCTGAATCAGAATTACGCCTGGGGACAGGATTCATGGCGCGATTTCGAGATGTCGATGCGCGCGCTCCTGCCCAGTGTCGACGTCGTCACCTCGCAGATGCCCAAGCTCTTCACCGGACAGTTCGGGAGCGAGATCTCGGCGCTGCTGGGCAGCGGTGCCGATGTCATCCATTCCAGCTTCTGGGGTGGCGACCTGGAGGCCTTCGTGCTGCAGGCCACACCACGCAACCTGTTCGCCAGGAGTGCAGTGGTATTCGTCGCCGGCGAATCCGGCGTGCACAAGCTCAAGGGCAGGATCCCGGATGGCGCCATCATCGGCGCGCGCGGACCGCACAGTTTCTTTGCCCCGGACAATGCACTCAATCGCTGGTTCAGGCGTGCGTACGAGAAGCGCTACGGTACATCACCGCCCTTCATCGCCTACCACATGGTGCAGGCGATACTGGGTGCCAAGGCTGCGTACGAGAAGGCACGATCCGATGAGCAGCGGCCAGGTATGGAGCGTGTGATCGACGCCTTCGAAGGCCTGAGTTACGAGACGCCAAGCGGCGTGACCAGGATGGCACTGGGCAACGGACATCAGGGGATTCAGGGTACTGCCTACGGCATGACCAGAACCGTGAACGGCGTGCTGAGCGTGGTCAATGTCACCCACTATGCCGCCGAGGAAGTGAATCCGCCAGAAGGCATCAAGAGCGAGGACTGGATCCGTTCGGGGATGAAGCGGTAGCACCTCGTCATGCCGGCACAGGTTCACCCCCGACGGTCAATAGGGGGCCGGCGTCCGGTGAGGACCAGTCGTGTCTGTGGCCACACCGGTGCGAAATACCACCCTCGTCATGCCGGCGCATGCCGGCATCCAGGTATTGGAAGCATCCCTTGAGGAACACATGTAAGACCTGGACCCCGGCTTTCGCCGGGGCGACGAGGTGGTGTGTTACTCCGGGCAGGCTTTCGCCGGGACGACGGGCCGGCACCTCCCGCTCTGGCCGTGCCGTAGCAGATATGGATTCAGCGCGTGAAGCTGCCGCCACGTGCGGCGTGGCCGCCGTCGATGGTGATGACGGTACCGCTCATGTAGGCCGCGCGGTCGGAGGCGACGAACACGACCACGTCGGCCACCTCTTTCACCGTGGCGGCTCTGCGCATCGGCAATCCCTCCAGCAACTCGCGCCACCTTTCCGCATCGCCGAGCTGATCGGCTGCGCGCGCCCGCATCAGCGTGACCAGCCGTTCCGTCTCCACCGCACCCGGACTGACCGCAAGCACCCGCACGCCGTGCTCGAGGCTGTAGCTGCCGAGCGTGCGCGTGAACGCGTTGAGCGCAGCGTTTCCCGCCGAACCGGCGATGTAGCGATAGTCGAGGCGATCGGCTGCGAGTCCGGTGACGTTGACGATCACACCCCTGCCGCGCTCCTGCATCGCGGCGTAGTACGCGCGCGACAGATTGATGTAGCCGAACACCTTGAGATCCCATGCCTCCCGCCAGCGCGGCTCGGCAATCTGCAGCAGATCGCCCGCCGGAATTGCCCCGGCATTGTTGACCACGATGTCCGGTGTGGCGGTCGCAGTCTGCAGCGTGGCGATGCTCTCGCTGCGCGACAGATCGAGCGCGTGCACCTGCACGTCGACTGCGTGCTCTTTCCGAATGGCGACGGCGGCATGCTCCAGCGCCTGTTGCGAGCGCGCCACCAGATGCAATCGGCAGCCCTCTGCAGCCAGACCTTGGGCAACGGCGAGACCGATGCCTTTGGATGCACCGGTCACCAGTGCAGTGCGGCCTATTAGTCCAAGCTCCATCTTCTCACCCTCTCCCCAGCCCTCTACCCTTAAAGGGTACCAAGGTCCCTTCAAGGGAGAGGGGGCAAATGTTCACCATGCAAACAGGCCTCTTCTCCCATCGTGGAATCTCCGCAAGCGTCCCCTCCCCCCTTGTGGGGGAGGGACAGGGAGAGGGGGGCGCACTTACGGATTCACCACCACCTCGCGAATGGTGTCCCCGCGCCGGATGGCATCGAAGCCGCTGTTGATCTCCTGCAGGGCGATGCGACGCGTGATCAGCTCGTCCAGCAGCAGCCTGCCGTCCAGATACAGTCGCGCCAGCCAGGGAAAGTCACGACGCGGGCGGGCGTTTCCGTAGCTCGAGCGCACGATCTGCTTCTCGCCCATCAACGATCCCCAGCGGAACGCCACATCCCGGTCGACGTTCACCTTGCCGAGGAAGACGACGTTGCCACCAGGACGCACTGCCTCCATCGCGAGGCGGAACGCTTTCTCGTTGCCGGCCGATTCGAACACGTAGTCGGGACCCCGTCCGCCGGTCAGCTTCTTCAGCTGCTCGATCGCATCCGCCGCTGCACCGTCGATGCTCGCGTGCGCGCCGAAGTGCATGGCTTGCTCGCGCTTGGACGCACCGACATCGGCGGCGATGATCAGTCCGGCGCCGGCGAGCTTCGCGCCCTGGATCGCATTCAGACCGACTGCCCCGCAACCGATCACCAGCGCACTGGCACCGGGCTCGACACGTACCTTGCGCGTTGCCGCACCGACGCCGGTCATCACGCCGCAGCCGATCAGGCAGGCGCGGTCGAAGGGAATCTCCTTTGGCACTGCGATGGCACCGGATTCGGGCACCACGCAGTATTGCGCATGCGAGGACACCACCGAGAAGTGATGCATCGGCCCGCCGTCGCGCGACAGGCGCGAGCGGCCATCCAGCAGTACGCCCTTGGGCTGATGGCGCGAGAACGGCTCGCACAGGATGGGCAGATCGCGCTCGCAATAGAAGCAGTGGCCGCAGTGCGGATTCCACGAGCACACCACGTGATCGCCGACCTTGACCTGCGTCACGTCGCTGCCCACCGCCTCCACCACACCCGCGCCCTCGTGGCCGAGAATGATCGGCAGCGGATAGGCAAGCTGGCCCTGGATCACTTCGAGATCGGTATGGCACAGCCCGCTGGCGTGGATGCGCACCAGCACGTCGCCCGGCGAGAGCGCGCTCATCTCCACCGTCTCGATGACGAGCGGCTCATTGATCCGGTTCAGTACCGCAGCCTGAAATTTCATCTTTGGATGTCACCCTCCCCCGTCTCACCCGTCTCACGCAATCGCCGCACAAACCTCTCCGCGGCCTGCGGAGCATGATCGAACAGCGTCAACACATCGAGCAGCTTGGCATGGCAGCGTAGCTCCAGCAGCGACTGGGCGAACGCGCCGGCAGCGATCTCGGCCAGACTGGACAATCCGGAGGTCCAGCGCCAGCGCCCGAGCGTGAGCAGGACGACGCGGTGACGGCTCGCCAACGGTCCCGCTGCGCGCGTCAGGTCGAAATGGTGGTACAGCTCGTGCGCCAGAAAGACTTCGCGCGCAGCGTATACGCCAAGCAGGGCGGCGAGCCCATCTGCGCACAAATGCCGATCGATTGCCGCCAGCGCCGGACGATACAGGTACACGCGCGACCCCCGCGGCAGATATTCCGCATAGACCCGGGTGCTGCCGTAATCGTTGCTGCCGTCGACGTCGATCACTTCGATGCCGGCCGCGGCGGCAATCTGGTCCGGGTCATGCCCCCATTGCTGCGCCACCCGTGCGGCCAGCTCGACGCCATCGGTCAGTGCCGCATCCACCAGCTCGTGCGCACGCCGTGCGGACAATCGGGCGGCCTGGGGATCCTCTGCGAGGATGAGTGCGGCCAGCTGCTGCGCCGTGGCATGCGGCAGCGCCGCTCGCAGCATGTCTTCGCACGAGCGCTGCGCGAGATCGTTCATATTCCGCGTGCACCGGGCACGCTGATCAGGACCACCGGCGCATTGCCCGACATGCCTTCCAGCTCGCTGCGCGCCACGGCGCTGGCCTGGTCCAGGCCGGCGATGCCGGTCAGATCCACCACGCGGCGCCCGGCAATGACGAAGATGTCCGGTGTGATGACGGCGTCGCCGTTGTAGATGGTGGCCTCCTCCCAGGCGCTGCGCAGCTGTGCCAGGCCGCGGGCGGCGTCGGTCGGCACGACCTTGCCGTCGGCGCGCTGCACGCGAATCACGCCCTCGCGATCGACCGCGCGCACCGGATGGCGGCGCGTCTTGAAGAAACGCCACTTGCGCATCTCCACACGGCCCTGGAACACGCGCATCTGATCGGTCTCGCCGGCCAGCTCGACGCTCAGCGGATCGACTCCCATCGACTTGGCCGCGATCGCGCGCGCTTCCTCCTCGCTCACCGCCTTGAGCAGATCTTGCGCGCGCATCTCCGAGGCACCCATCGCGGTAGCGCGAACGCGCTGCGTCTGCGCATC
>JAHCKU010000142.1 GCA_026125625.1 Burkholderiales bacterium
CACATGGCGGCGAAATCGGCCTCGCTGCCGCCCGGCGGACGCGGACCCACCGGCTGCGCCGCGATGCGCACACGCGCCGTGCAGCGCTCGAAGCGGCTGTCTTCGTCGGGCACTTCCCATACGTGCATGCCCGTTTCGCGCAGCAGGATGCCGTGCACGCCGAAGCCGGTGACCGATGCCACATGGGTCGGACCCTGTGCGTTCGCCGTACTGCGCAGCACCGCCAGGCGCAGGCGTCGCTTGCGTGCCCAGTCGCGATACATCTCCAGCAGACGCTCGCTCCAGCGCCGGGCAGCGAGCTCGCGGCCCGGGGCCTCGCCGATCACCTCGATGCCCAGGAAGATTTCCGCGGTGCGGCCCAGCTCGAGATCCGACAGCGCGTGATCGATCAGGTAGAGCTGCTGCGCCAGGTTCGCGGTGATCGATGCCGGCGCCGCTGCGCGCCCTGGACGCGGCTGCAGGCGGCGCATCAGCGACTGTGCGTTGCCGAGCGCGGCCTCGATGCTGTCCAGATGCTCGAGCGCGACCAGCACGCCATGGCGTGTCGGATCCTCCCAGAAACCGGCGCGCGCCATCTGCTGCAGCAATTCCTGCTTGCGTGCGATCCATTCGGGCGCAAGCAGGCGCGCTTCGATGCGCGCCAGCGCGCCCTCCAGGAAAGCGCGCTCCGGTTCGCCTCCGCGCGGTGAGACGATGATCGGTGCATACGTCAAGCGCTCGTCCGGCACCGGCGTCGGCGCATCGGTCGGCGCATCCGGATCGACGAACTCGACCTCGATGCGCTCGCCCGCGCCGCGCACGAACAGGAATTGATCGCCTTCGGGGAAGCGGTTCTCGACGATGGTCATGGCGATCGGGGCGAGCACGTGCTCGTCGATCGCGCGCCGCAGCGGCCGGGCGCCCATGTCGCGCGTGAAGCCTTTGTCGAGCAGAAGCTCGATGGCCGATTCCTCCCATTCCACCGCCCAGTCCCGGTTGCGAAAGCCGCGGCGGTCGAGCACCGCGCGCAGCTCCTTGCGCAGGATGTCGCGCATCACGCTTTTCGACAGCGGACGGAACACCACCACGCGGTCGATGCGATTGACGAACTCCGGCCGGAACGTGCTGGTGATGGCGCGCATCACCTGCGCGTCGCCGAACTCGCCAGCGCCATGAGTGAAGCCGAGGCTGGTGCCGCGATGCTCGGTGGCGCCGAGGTTGGAAGTGAGGATGATGATGGAATGGCGAAAATCCGCGACGTTGCCGTGTGCGTCGGTCAGGCGTCCGTCGTCGAACACCTGCAGGAACAGATCCCAGATGCGCGGATGCGCCTTCTCGAACTCGTCCAGCAGCAGCACCGAGAACGGCTGCCGCCGGATGCGATCGACCAGCGCCTGGGTGTCGCGGCCGTCGCCGGCTTCGCCGAGGATGCGCGCGAGCGAGTGCGACTCCTGAAACTCGCTCATGTCCAGCCGGATCATGCGCTCCACCGATCCGAACAGATACTCGGCCAGCGTCTTCGCCACTTCCGTCTTGCCGGTGCCGGTCGGCCCGGCGAAGAGAAACACGCCGATCGGCCGCCTGGGATCGGTCAGCCCGGCCTTGAGCATGGCGATGCGATCGACCAGGCAGCTCACCGCCTCCGGCTGCCCCATCACGCGCGCCTGCAGGAACGTGCGCAGCGCAGCCGCATCCAGGCCCGTGCGCTCGTCGATGACCGAGCGCGGCAAACCGGTGAGCTCGGACAGCGTGGCCAGCAGATCGTCGCGAGTCAGCGCGCGCGGCGGCGCGCCGGACTCCGAGGCATGCGTGCGTGCCTGGCGCAGCAGATCGAGCAGGTTTCCCGGCGGCATGGTGGCGGTCAGGTAGTTGCGCGCCAGTTCGAAGGCGTCGTCGAGCACCTCGGGTGCGACCGGCGCGGCGTTCGCGCCGTCCTGCTCTCGGCAGATACGGCCGGCGAGTGCCAGGGTCTCGCCCGCCGGCAACGGCTCCAGCTGAATCGTCCGGAACATGTTGCGCAGGCGCGGGCGCTGCTGCAGGACTTTCTCCAGAGCGCCCGGATGGACTTCACCGATGATGCATACCCGTCCGGCTTCCACTGCCGGCAGCAGGAGATCGAGCACGCCGACGGGACTGTAGCGATGCCGTCCGGCGTAGAACGTCTCATGGAACGCCGGCACGTACCACAGCACGCGCTTGTCGCTGCTCACGGCAGCCAGCAGCGCACGCATGCGCTGCTCGAGCTCGCCGACGTAGACCTGGCCGGCGATGATTTCCGAGGCGGAAGCTTCGAACACCGTCCAGCCGTCTGTCGACAGCTGCCGCGCCAGGCAGCGCACCAGGCTGGTCTTGCCCACCCCGGGCTCGCCCACGACCAGAATGGATTCGGGTGGATGCGCATCGAGCGCGCGGCGTGCCGTGGCCAGGCCCGCCTCGATCGGGGGAGTGACCATTACGTCGGCGCTGTCTGCAGCGCGCCAGATGCGCCCGATACCGCTCAGTAATCCGACATCGATGCGCTCGCGCCGCCAGTCCTGCAACTGCTTGCGCAGCGCCTGCGCATGGGGCGAGGGGAGCGTATCGAGCACGCTCTCCAGCTCGTCCGGATGCTCGCACGGCTGTGAGCCGAGTGCGCTGCGCAGGTCGATGCTCTCGCCTGTGGCTGCGCGCACGTCGATGAAGTCGGACAGCATCTTCGGCAGCAGGGCGCTGCGCGGCCACCAGTCGCGCGCCTGCAGCAGCACGCGTGCGACCACCGGCTCGTGCGGACGCGTGGCGAGAAAGCGCAGGAGGAAGAACAACATCCATACGTTGGCATGCTTCACGTAGTCGACGATCACCTGCACCGCCGTCCCGATGTCGGCGCGTTCCCGCAGCGCTGCGGCGGCCGCCGTTGCCATCGCCGGGTTCGCGCCCAGGCAGGTGTTGACCACCCGCTGCAGCGGCACGGCCGGGTCGCTCAGCAGCGCGACCGCATGCTGGAACACGGGATCATCGGCGAGCGCTTCCGGATCCGCGCTGCTGTCGTATATGGGGGCGAGCGTTGCGGCCAGTTCCTGGATCGAGGGTGCCGGGGAAAGAGCGTCGCTGTCATTGGTTTCCTCGATCAGCGGCGCTGCCTTCGTGGGCGGCTCGGGTGGGGCCGGGGGATCGGTGTTTCGAGCACGCTCCGAGCGCCCCATTTTTTGCAGCCCGCGGGCGGCCAGAAACAGGATGACGCCGACAACGACTGCTACGACGAGAAATTCCATGTGAAATCCGCCCGCGTCGACCGCGGCTCCAAATTGACCGACCTGAAATGATTGCGCGCCTGCGGCATCCATCTGTCCCGAGGCAACGTCCAGCGCGATCGTTGTTCAGCGCTTCCTTGACCGATTCGAAATGATTGCGCCGGATGTTACTGGCTCGTGCCGTGCGCTGCAGAAGAGTCCTTCTGTTCCAGCCACTTGCGCCGCACTGCGTCAGGCCGACCCCGATACGCGGGCTCGCCGACGCCGGCATGAGCGATTGCAGCGTTTGAGACAGCTTTGACAGTGATACGCCTGCCGTCTTCGTGCGACTACACTGCGCTTCCTGTTCGTCGAGCAGGGTTCTCGTGATGGGATGTCGTGCGTTACATGCTCCATGGCCGGCAGTGCCCCTCCGACCCTACCGACGATGCCGGCAAGGAGTGTGAACGATGTATAGCATCTGGACGGAAAGACGTTGGATCTTCAGACCTTCGAATGGGCTGGTCAGAGTACGTCGCAACGAGGACCTGGTTTCCCTGGTGCTGTGCCTGGCGGTGATCTTCATCGGCAGCATGCTGTTGTGGCAGGCGCTCGAGGAGTGCAACCGCGTCAAGTCCATGGCACGTTGGCCGACCTCGCTCGGACGGGTGATGGAAACTCACCTGGAGCCGGTGATCGAGGGCAGAGAGACGCGCTGGCGGCCGATGGTGCGCTACATGTACGACGTGCGTGGCCAGACCGTCATCAGCGCCGGTATCTCGCCCGCCACCGCGCGCGACAGCTACGGCGAGGCCGAGGCTCAGGCGTTGCTTGCCACCTATCCGCCGAATACCTCGGTGGTGGTGTTCTACAACCCCGAGCACGTCACCGAAGCGATTCTCGACCACTCGCTGCCGCGCTTTGCCTGGCTGAGCCTGTTCGCCGGGCTGGGCCTGATCAGCGCAGGCGCTGCGCGCCTGCTGGTTTCGCATCGCGTGTTCTGGCGCTGAATCCCACACAGGCGCCACCCTGCGCAAGCGGGGTGCGCGCCAAAAAAATAGCCTCGCGATGCGAGGCTGGCAGGGTCTGCTCGTACGGGAGGAGTCTGGACGAGAGACGGGAGCAGTGTGGCCCACTGCAACGCCGCTGACCATCTGCCGAAGGTTCTAGTCCGGTGTGCCGAGTCAAAAGCGCCGGCACTCGCCGCCAGACGGCGAGTGCTAGACTGCGACATAGCACATCGAGATCGCGCCATGAACGAAGACATCAATACCCTGCGACGCATCCTGCATCAGAGCCGTACCATCGCGGTGGTCGGGCTTTCCGCCAACTGGTGGCGGCCCAGCTATTTCGCCGCCAAGTACATGCAGGAGCACGGCTATCGAATCATCCCGGTGAACCCGCAGTACCAGGAGGTGCTGGGCGAGCGCTGCTACCCCGGCCTGCGCGACATTCCGGAGAAGATCGACATGGTGGACTGCTTCCGGCGCAGCGAAGAGATCGGCGCGCTGGCCGACGATGCCGTTGCCATCGGCGCCAAGGTGTTGTGGATGCAGCTGGGCGTCATCAATCATGAAGCGGCGGCCAAGGCCCATGCCGCGGGACTGGACGTGGTCATGGATCGCTGCGTCAAGATCGAGCACGCGCGCCTGTTCGGAGGATTGAACTGGGCCGGCGTGAACACCAAGGTGATTTCCGCCAAGCGCCCGCGCTGGCTGCCTTATTGACCGGATCTCCTGCGCGGAGCGGCGCAGCGCTTGCAGTAGAATCCGGCCTTCCCTCAAAGATAGAGATCATCATCATGCCCGACCGTGAATACGGCTTCGGCACGCTTTGCCTGCACGCCGGCCAGATTCCCGACGCCGCCACCGGTGCGCGCGCGGTTCCCATCTATCAGACCACGTCGTTCGTGTTCGACTCCGCCGATCACGCTGCCAGCCTGTTCAACCTGCAGACCTTCGGCAACGTCTATTCGCGCATCTCCAACCCCACCGTGGCCGTGCTGGAGGAGCGCATGGCCGCGCTCGAAGGTGGCCGCGCCGGCCTGGCGGTGGCCTCCGGTCAGGCGGCGCAGATGACCGCATTGCTGACCCTGCTCGATCACGGTGACGAAATCGTCTCGGCCAGCACGCTCTACGGCGGCACCTATTCGCAGTTCGACGTCACCTTCCGCAAGTTCGGTATCGAAACCCGGTTCGTCGATCCGGACGATCCGGAGAATTTCAGGCGTGCGATCACACCGCGCACGAAGGTCCTGTACGCGGAAACCGCCGGCAATCCGCGCATCAACGTGCTCGACATCGAAGCCGTGGCCGCCATTGCCAAGGACGCCGGCATTCCGCTGATGATCGACAATACCTTCGCCAGCCCCTATCTGTGCCAGCCGTTCAAATGGGGCGCGGACATCGTGGTGCACTCCGCCACCAAGTACATCGGCGGGCACGGCACGACCATGGGCGGAGTGGTGGTCGAATCCGGCAAGTTTCCCTGGGACAACGGCAAATTCCCGGCATTGACCGAGCCCTCGCGCGGCTACCACGGCGTGCGCTTCTACGAGACCTTCGGCGACTTCGGCTACAGCATGAAGTGCCGCATGGAGACGCTGCGCACGCTGGGACCGACGATGTCGCCGATGAGTGCGTGGCTGCTGCTGCAGGGGCTGGAGACGCTGCACGTGCGTATGGATCGCCACGTCGCGAATGCCACGGCGGTGGCGAAATTCCTCGAGACGCATCCGCAGGTGAGCTGGGTGAACTATCCCGGCCTCGAGTCCAGCCCGTATCGTGCGCTGGCGAAGAAGTACATGCCGAAGGGCGCCGGTGCGATCATGACCTTCGGCATCAAGGGCGGCCAGGAAGCCGGCGTGAAGTTCATCGAGGGCGTCGAGTTTCTCAGTCATCTGGCCAACGTCGGCGATGCCAAGACATTGGTCATCCATCCTGGCTCCACCACCCATCGCCAGCTGTCCGAGGCGGAGCAGATCAAGGCCGGCGTGACGCCGGACATGATCCGCCTGTCGATCGGCATCGAGGACATCGACGACATTCTCTGGGACCTGGATCAGGCACTGGCCAAGGCCAAAGGTTGAGCGTGCGCGCTCACGGCGCGCTGTGCCGGATACAAGCGATGAACGGAGCGAGCGGCGATCGTGTGCCCGGCTGTGCCTGAGGCAGTGGGCGCAGCACCCGGCGGTCCTGCATGAAGGCGGTGTGGCTGTCCCTGGTGCTGACCCTGGCCATCCAGGTCATGGTGTCGCTGATCGTGTTCACGCCGCCGGTGCTCGCGCCCGAGGCGCAGGCCGACGTCGCAGTCGGCGCCTCTGCAGTCGGCATCGTCACTTCGCTCATCTATGCCGCGGCGGCCTTCGCCGCCCTGCTGTCTGGCGGGCTCATCGGTCGTTTCGGCCCGATACGCGTCAGCCAGTTCAGCCTGGCCCTGTGCGGCCTCGGCATCGGGCTGATGGCCTCGGCCAATCTGGCGCTGATCGTGCTGGGCGCGCTGGTGATCGGCCTCGGCTACGGGCCGATCACGCCCTCGAGCTCCGCCGTTCTCGCCGATCGCGTGCCGGCACGACTGCGCGCGCTGATCTTCTCGCTCAAGCAGACCGGCGTGCCGATCGGCGGCGCGTTGGCCGGGGCGCTGGTGCCGCTGCTGATCATCGCCTTTGGCTGGCGCAGTGCGGCACTGGCGATGGCGCTCGCCGGCGTGGCAGCGATGCTGGCGGTGCAGCCATGGCGGCGCGGGGTCGACAGCGGCAGCCGCGGCTCGGACCCGGCAGCTACGCGCGGGCTGGTCGGCCCGTTGCGGCTGGCGCTGCGCCATGCACGCCTGCGCGAAATGGCGTTGGCATCGTTCACCTATTCCGGCATGCAGATGTGCCTCGGCTCGTTCCTGGTGGTGTACCTGCACGACCGCGCCGGCCTGTCGCTGCCGGCCGCGGGTGCAGCCCTGTCGACCGCCATGCTGGCCGGCGTGATGGGGCGCGTGTTCTGGGGTGTGGTGGCCGACAACTGGATCGCGCCGCGTCGCCTGCTGGGATTGCTGGGTGGTGCGATGTCGGTGTGTGCCGTGCTCGTGGCAATGGTCGATGCCTCCTGGCCCATGGCTGCGGTGCTCGTGCTGAGCGCGCTCTACGGCGCCACCGCCGTGGGCTGGAACGGCGTCTACCTGTCGGAGGTGGCGCGCGTGGTACCGGCCGAGCAGGCCGCGGCTGCCACCGGCGGCTCGCTGGCCATGACCTACTCCGGCGTGGTGGTGCTGCCGCTACTGTTCTGGGTCATCGTCAGCACCAGCGGCAGCTACGCCGCCGCCTTCGGCGCCGTGGCGCTGCTGACTGCGTGGCGGGCACAATACTTTCTGCGTCGTGCATGAGA
>JAHCKU010000143.1 GCA_026125625.1 Burkholderiales bacterium
CGCTGCACCAACGAGGACGTCTTCCTGGTGCAGAAGCTGATCCGCCAGGGCTTCGGCGTGAACAACGTCGACACCTGCGCCCGGGTCTGCCACTCGCCCACCGGCTACGGCCTCGGTCAGACTTACGGCACTTCGGCGGGTACTCAGAATTTCGACTCCGTCGAGAAGTCCGACGTCATAATGGTGATCGGCGCCAATCCGGCTGCGGCGCATCCGGTGTTCGCATCGCGCATGAAGAAACGCATCCGCGAAGGCGCGAAGCTGATCGTGATCGATCCGCGCCGCACCGAGATGGTGAAGTCGGCGCATATCGACGCGGCCTATCATTTGCCGCTGCTGCCGGGCACCAACGTCGCGATTGTCACGTCGCTTGCGCATGTCGTCGTGACCGAGAAGCTCTACGACGAGAAATTCATCCGCGAGCGTTGCGACTGGGACGAATTTCAGGCTTGGGCCGATTTCGTCTCGCTGCCGCAGAATTCGCCGGAAACGGTCGCGAAGCTTTCGGGCGTTTCGGCCGAAGCGATCCGGGGTGCGGCGCGTCTCTACGCGACCGGCGGCAACGGCGCGATCTATTACGGTCTCGGCGTGACCGAGCATTCGCAGGGTTCGACCACCGTCATGGCGATCGCGAACCTTGCGATGGCGACCGGCAACATTGGCCGGGAAGGCGTCGGCGTGAATCCGTTGCGCGGACAGAACAACGTGCAGGGCTCCTGCGACATGGGCTCGTTCCCGCACGAGCTGCCGGGCTATCGCCACATTTCCGACGCGGCGACACGCACCTTGTTCGAATCCGAATGGGCGGTGAAGCTGGAGCCGGAGCCGGGCCTGCGCATCCCCAACATGCTCGACGCGGCGCTGGACGGTTCGTTCATGGGCCTGTACGTGCAGGGCGAGGACATCGCGCAGTCCGATCCGGATACGCAGCACGTCACCGCCGCGCTGTCCGCACTGGAGTGCCTGGTGGTCCAGGATCTGTTCCTCAACGAGACCGCCAAGTTTGCGCACGTGTTCCTGCCCGGTGCTTCCTTCCTGGAGAAGGACGGCACCTTCACCAACGCCGAACGCCGCATCTCGCGTGTGCGCAAGGTGATGCCGGCGCTGTCCGGCATGCAGGACTGGGAGGCAACGGTGGCGCTGGCCGAGGCGCTTGGTTATCCCATGCACTACGACCATCCGTCGCAGATCATGGACGAGATCGCCCGCCTCACGCCGACCTTCCGCGGCGTGAGCTACGAGAAGCTCGACCAGCTGGGCAGCATCCAGTGGCCGTGCAACGATGCAGCACCGGAGGGCACGCCGATCATGCACATGGAGCAATTCGTGCGCGGCAAGGGTCGCTTCATGCTCACGCGCTACCTGCCCACCGAGGAGCGCAGCACCCGCCAGTACCCGCTGCTGCTGACCACTGGCCGCATCCTGTCGCAGTACAACGTGGGGGCACAGACACGGCGTACCGCCAACGTGGTGTGGCACGACGAGGACAAGCTCGAGATCCATCCGCATGACGCCGAGCAGCGCGGCATCCAGGACGGAGACTGGGTCGGCATTCGCAGCCGTGCGGGCGAGACGGTGATGCGCGCGGTGCTGACCGAGCGCATCCAGCCCGGCGTGGTGTACACCACCTTCCACCATCCGTTCTCCGGCGCCAACGTCATCACTACCGACAACTCGGACTGGGCCACCAATTGCCCGGAATACAAGGTGACCGCGGTACAGGTGTCGCGCGTGACGCAGCCTTCGGAATGGCAGCGCCAGTTCAGCCAGTTCGATCACCAGCAGCAGAACCTGCTGGAACAGCGCGAACGGGCCAACACCTGAGCACCCATGGAAGCAGGCAAGCTGGTGCACATGGCCAACCAGATCGGCACCTTCTTCGAGGCCGGAGGGGATGCGGCCGCTGCGGCCGACAGCGTCGCCGACCACATCCGGCGTTTCTGGGATCCGCGCATGCGCCGCGCCATCTTCGAATGGCTGGACCAGCACGGCGGAGAAGGCTTGCAGCCGCTGGTGCTGCAGGCGCTGCAAAAGCATCGGGAAAAGCTGCAGCCGGCGTAGCAGGTCGAGGACCGACTGGGATCTTCGTCGTCCCGGCGCAGGCCGGGACCCAGCAATACGACGAGGCCTTGCTTCAACCCCTGGATTCCGGCTTTCGCCGGAATGACGAGTATTCCGTCGCCCCGGCGCAAGCCGGGGCCCAGCGACAACAGGTTCTACACGACGCACTGGATTCCAGCCCCGGATAAATGCACTCCGGAGCAGGCTTTCGCCGGAATGACGACTCCGCCTGTATACTGCGCTGCGCGTCGAGTTGTCGCCCGGTGTTCATGCGGCCGGACGACGCACCCGCTTGCTCTGCACAGCCACCTTGTCCAGCCCACCCAACCCCCTCCAGCAGACACCCCACTCTCCCCGGCCTTTCGGCCGTGAGGTGCTCGCCCGCAGTGATACGCGGCTGCTGAGCAAGGGGCGCTGGGCCAACGCCGTGCTGTATCTGGTCGAGCACGGCGGCCACACGTGGGTGGTGAAGGACTTCGAGCCGCGCACGTTCCCCGTCCGCCACATCCTCGGCCGCTTCCTGATCGCGCGCGAGCTGGCTGCGCTGCTGCGCGTGCAGGGCCTCGACGGTGTGCCGCAGGATCCCTTCCGCGTCGATGCCCGGGCACTGGCTTACCGTTTCATCCCCGGGCGTTCATTGAACAACGTACAGCTCGGCGCGCACTTCGGCGAGTTCTTCGTCGCCCTGGAACACCTGCTGCAGCAGGTGCACAACGTGGGCGGATTCGTGCATCTGGACGTGCGCAACAGCCGCAACATCCTGGTGACCGAGGATGGTGAGCCAGTGCTGATCGATTTCCAGTCGCATCTGAGCACGCGCTGGATGCCCGCAGCGATACGGCGCTGGATCGAGGGCTTCGACATGGCCGGCATCTACAAGCACTGGGCACGGCGCAGCCCGGAGACCATGGGCGAATCGCGCCATAGCCATTTGGGTGAGATGAACCGCTGGCGCCGTCTGTGGATTCTGCGCGGCTATTTCGGCGTGCGCAAATCACGCTAGCTGAAAACTACTGCGCGGGGCTGATGCGAGGTTGCGCGGGGCTCGGAATCCTCATGTACTTCTACGTACATTCCGGTTCCTGCATGAGCCCGCTCGCGGCGTTTTTCAGTAGGCTGCTCCCGAGAAGCTTCCCTGGGTAGAATAGCGCGCTCTTTCTTTACGGCCTGACCGCATCATGCTCGCAGCCATTCACGGCTTCTTCAACCATCCCGGCTTGCGCACCGCCTTCGTCAAGGCCCGTGTGCCGCTCGGCATCCTGGTCGCTGCAGCATTGATCTACTTCGCGCGACCGCAATGGTTCTGGGCCGGATTCGCGGTATCGATGCTCGGGGAAGCGATTCAGCTATGGTCCTTCGCCTCGTTGAACAAGAACGTGGATCTGGCCTGCAACGGCCCCTATACCCTGGTGCGCAATCCCATGTATCTGGGCCGCTACTTCATCATTCTCGGCGCCGTGATGCTGCTCGGCAACGCATGGCTGATCGCGCTCTACACCGTGATCTACTACTTCTACATGGTCAATCGCGTCAAGCGCGAGGAGAAGCGACTGCGCCCGGCGCTGGGCAAGCCGTACGAGGACTACTGCGCGCAGGTCAACCGTTTCCTGCCGGGAGCGCCGTACCAGGATAACCCGGTGCTGTACTGGAACAGCGATCTGCTGCGGCAGAACAACGGCTGGGCCAACCTGGCAGGCACGCTGGCGTTCTGGGCAGTGACCGCGATGGCGATGGCGGTGCTGCACTAGGGGAAACTCTGCACGAGTATCCCTAGAAGCACATCCGACCGCGTCATACCGCAACGCATGGGCACGACGAGCGCTGGCGCCCGCCAAGCACCACGCCTCACAGCGTCTTCAGGTACTCGATCAAAGCACCCTTCTCGGCCTCTGGCAGCATGACGCCGTACTCATGGCCCTGGTTGCCGCCGCCCTTGGCAGTGACATCATGGCGCGTGCCGATGCGCTTCGCTTCGTCCGAATCGAATACGAAGCCCACGCGCTCCTGGTCGTACACGTCGTAGCCGCGCCAGAATTCGGCCGGCCGGCGTGCCGCCGGCTCGAGCAGGTCGTGCAGCGTGGGCACCGAGCCGTTGTGCAGGTAGGGTGCACGCAGCCAGATGCCGTCGAGGAAGGGCACGACGTAGCCGTCGAGCGTCTCCTCCACCAGACCTTTGCGCTCGATGCCCATCTCGCGCACAACCTTGTTGGCATCGATCGCCGCCTGCCGGTTCCACGACTCCAGCCGATTGCGGTCGGTGCCGATCTCCGCCGCCGATATGCGCGTGCCAGTGCGCTCGCTGGCATGGCAGCGGGCGCACTGCGTGTCGAACACCGCCTTGCCGGCCTCGACTTTCGCCGTGTCGACGGCGAAGGGATACTTCGGTGCCGGCTTGCTCGCAAGATAGTCGTGCATCCACTTCACCTCGGCGAGGAAGCGATTCATGTCGTGCGGTGCCGCGCCCAGCAGGCCAAGCGCCGAATCGATCACGACCGAATAGGCATCGTGGCTGTCACCGGCGAGATTGAGGAACATGCCGCGCTCCGGCTGATACTTCTGCAGGTTCCACACGGAGGGCATGTCGGTGGGGCCGAAGGTGTCATCCATCGGCGCCTCGATCATGAAGTACTTGGTGAGATTCATCGCGTCGTCACGTCCGCGGCCCCAGTCCGGGAAGTCGGCGCGGTAGAGCCAGGCGAACTGCGCCTCGCGCTCGAGCAGGCGCTTGCGCGTGATCGGAATGATGGCGAAGCGATAAGCCAGCCGGTCGATCCAGTCGAGATCGGTCACCAGCTCGATCTCGCGCATCAGCACATCGGCATCGAAGCGCGGATCCTTTGCGACGTCGACCAGCAGCCGGAAGAAGGCCGCCACGTTGAGCGTATGCGCCGGACCGGCCTCGACGAAGGTCGGTACCTCGTCCGGTTTGGAGCGGTAGGAGGCGGTGTGGCATACCGCACAGGTGTTCGCGACACGCGGAAAACCGATGGTCTTCTTGGTGAAGCCGACCGGCAGCTCCTGACCCTGCTCCCACGCCACGCCCAGCGAGGCATAGCCGCCCGGGCCGGGAAACTTGTCCGGGAACACGCGCGGAATGACGTAGAAGATCCAGTACGGGATGCCGGCGTCCCACTCCGCACCGATCGACCCGTACTTGAAGCGCATCTCGGGTGTGGCGGTCACCCAGTCGGGCTGCGGCTCCTCGCGAAAGAAGCGGTACCAGCCGACGTAGGCCAGCACGGCGGCAACGGGCACCAGCACGGCGAGCACGGTGACCAGCACCCGCCACGGTTTCCTGCTGTCGTGTGCGCGAGCCATGAGCCTCTCCTCAGAACGTCTTCAGGTACTCCACCAGGGCCTCCTTGTCCGCGTTGCTCAAGGTGGTCCCATATGCTTCGCCCTCGTGGCCCGTGTTCGAGTTGCCCGCAACGCGGGTATCGAACAGGAACAGGCGCACGCCCTGGTCCGTCCCCTGGTCCATCCCGGCCTCCCACGCGAAGCCGACGTTGTGCGCATCGATCAGGTCGTTGCCGCGATAGAAGGTTTGCGGGCGTCGCTCGGATGGTTCCAGCAGATGGCGCAAGGTCGGCACCGAGCCGTTGTGCAGGTAGGGCGCGCGCAGCCACAGCCCGTCCAGCGGCAGGTTGGCGTAGCCGAAGGTCTTGCGGAAATGCGCGAAGCGGTGCGGATAGCCCGCATACAGCGTCGACTGGTTGACCGCCAGATCGTAAGTGTACGAATCGAGACGGCCGCGATCGGTGCCGATGTCCGCGATCGGCGTAACCTTGCCGACCTGGGTGCCGCTGAAATCCGATCCGCTGTTGCCGTGGCAGTCCGCGCACAGCCTGCGATAGATGGGGGCACCGCGCTCCGCCAGGACAGCGTCGATGGGTAGCGGATAGTGCGGCGGCTCGAGACCGAGCAGCCATTGCTCGATGCGACCGATCGCCTGCAGGTCGATCGTGGGCGGTGTGGTGCCGGTGCCGAAGGCCGCGCTCTTGTTACGCTCCTCGACGCGGGTGTTGTTGCCGTCCCAGTGCAGCTGCATGCCGGTCTTGCGACCCTGGTTCCAGATCGAGGGGAAGTCCGACGTGCCGACCAGCTCCTCCTTCGGCAGCCGCTTCATCGGCCAGTTGAACAGCACCTTTGCCGAGTTGAAGGTATCGACGCGGCCTGGCCCCCAGTCCGGCTGATCGAACACGAAGTCGAAGCGGCTACGCAGCATGAGCGTGCGTTCGCGCATCAACGCGATCGCCACCGGGTAGACGAGATAACGGTCGAGCAGGCTCAACCCCCCGCTCATGCGATCGATCACCGGAACGAGGTACTCGCCGCTGAAGCGCTCGTCGGCGACGCAGTCGAAGACGAATTTCTCGAAGCGATGCAGATCGAAGCGGTGCGCAGGCATCGCGGTATAGACCTGGGCCGGCGCCTGCGCGCTGGTGCGCACGGTGCTCGCGTGGCACACCGCGCAATTGAGGAACACGCGATCGATGCCCATGTGCCGGCGCTTGCTCATCCCCACCGGCAGATCCCTGTCCGGCTCGTAGATGAATCCGAGCGACGCGTAGCCCGTGCCCGGCAGATGATGTGCACACACCTGCGGCATCGCCTGGAATATCCAGTACGGAAACCCGGATTCACGCTCGCCGCCGGTGGAGCCGTACTTGAAGTGATCCTCGATGCCCTCGTAGGTCACCGGCCGATCCTGCAGAAAGCGATGTGCGAGATAGACGAGCGTAATCCCGGGGACGAGGATCAGCAGCGCGAGCAGCAGAAAGAAGCGCCTGCGCCACGGGCTCGGATCCTCGTTGCCGAGCCGGCGCCGTGCTGACGGATGCATCTGGCTCATCGCTGATTCCCTCCCTGCCCGCGGGCGCCGCTAGTGCGTCCGCGCATCGTGCGCTTCCGATCCGGGTTCGCGGCACTGAGGCAATGCCTCGTAGCCGCGCGCAGGCATGCGCGTGACTGCGTCCGCACGCATCGCGCGAGTCGCGTAATCGATCATGTGCTCGATGTCGGCACGCGGTGCTGCCTGTTCCCATGCGGGCACGAACACCGGCGGCGGCATCGGTGTCTTCGCCCGGTTGCCCGCGGGCAGCCGCCACATCGACAGACGGAAGCGGATGCGCGGCGCACAGCGCGCGAGGTTGCGCTCCACCGTCTCGATGCTGCCGTGAAGAAAGCCAGGCGGCGACGCGCTCGGCATATCGTGACAGGCGGCGCAATGCGTGTAGAACGGCTGCAACGCAGCCGGGATGGCAGCGGGCAGTGCGCTCTGCTCGCCTTCGAGCACGGCTGGCGTGAGCGCCGGTTGCGCAGCATCGCAGCACGCCGGCGCACGCTTCATGCGCAGCTGCGGTGAGAGCGCACGCAGCAAGGTGCCACGGCGGAAGGCCGCCGAGGCGAGTGCATCGCTCGTCCCGGCGCGGGTCGCC
>JAHCKU010000144.1 GCA_026125625.1 Burkholderiales bacterium
TCACCCGCCACACGATATTGCCGACGTCGTCGGCCACCAGCAGATCGCCGCGCCGGTCGATGGCCACACCCACCGGTCGGCCATAGGCCTCACCGTCCTCGCTCAGGAAGTCGCCCAGCACGCTGAGCGGCTCTCCCTGCGGGCGTCCATCCCGGAACGGCACGAACACCACCATGTAGCCGCTGCGCGGCTTGCGATTCCAGGAGCCGTGCTGGCCGATGAACATACCGTCGGCGAAGCGCACGGGCAGACGGTTGTCATCGGCATGCGCCAGTCCGAGCGAGGCAGTATGCGGGCCGAGCGCATAGTCGGGCACGATCGCGCGCGCCACCAGATCCGGCCGCTGCGGCTGCACGCGCGCATCGACGTGCTGTCCGAAGTAGCTGTACGGCCAGCCGTAGAAACCACCGGGACGCACAGACGTCAGATAGTCCGGCACCAGATCGCTGCCCAGCTCGTCGCGCTCGTTGACCACCGTCCATAGCACGCCGCTGGCCGGCTCCCAGGCCAGGCCATTGGGATTGCGCAGGCCCGAGGCGAAGATGCGGTGCACGCCGCTCGCGCGGTCGATCTCCCAGATCGCGGCGCGGCCCTGCTCGTTCTCCAGGCCGTGCTCGGCGACGTTGCTGTTCGAGCCCACGGTGACATACAACTTGCTGCCGTCCGGGCTGGCGATCACGTTCTTGGTCCAGTGATGATTCAGCTCACCGCCGGGCAGATCGACCAGTTTGGTGGCCGGTGCATCGATGCGCGTCTGGCCATGCACGTAGGGAAAGCTCACCAGTGCGTCGGTGTTGGCGACGTAGAGCCGGTCGTCCACCAGGGTCATGCCGAACGGCGAATTCAATCCTTCGAGCAGGATCGAGCGCAACTCGGCCACGCCGTCGCCGTCGGCATCGCGCAGCAGGCTGATGCGATTCGCGCTCGGCACCCCGGCACCGGCGCGCCGCATGAACCACCGCCTCACGCGGGTGCGCAGGTCGGTCGCCTCGCGCGGCGGTGCATTGGTCTCGGCGACCAGGACATCGCCGTTGGGCAGCACGTACAGCCAACGCGGATGCTCCAGCCCGAAGGCGAAGGCATTCACGCGCATGCCCGGTGCCGCTGCCGGCCGGACATCATCCGGCCAGCCCTTTGCCGGGGCGATGTTGACGGTCGGGATGAGGGAGCGGCGCGGCTCCGGAAGATCGGGCTTCGGTCCGGTCCCGGCGGCCACGGGCAGGCGGGCCATGTCACCGCAGGCGCTCATGGCGGCGAGCGTGCACAGGACGACCAGGTGATGTCGGCAGCGGCCGAGGCGAAGATGGAACATGCGATCCATGCCGGATGGGTAGCGTGATGGCTATGCGCGGCGTGCAAACGCCATTCCCGCCGCCAAAATCGCTGACGGTCTCGTAGGCTATTCCTCGATGCGGATCCCGGCCTGGCGGATGACGTTTGCCCACTTCGCCGTCTCGCTGCGCAGCAGCTGCGCGAAATCCTCCGGCGTGCGCGGATCGGGAATCACACAGCGCGCGATGAATGCCGCGCGCAAAGACGGCTCTTCCAGCGCGCGGCGCACGTCCGCGCTGATCTGCTGCACCAGCGCCGGCGGTGTGGCGGCCGGCACCACCAGGCCGGCCAGACCCATGCCGTCCACTTCCGGGAAGCCGGCTTCGGCGAAAGTCGGTACGTCCGGCAGCTGAGCTACGCGCTGCGGGCTGGTCACCGCCAGCCCGCGCAGCCTGCCGCCGGTGATATGCGGAAGCGACGAGGCAACACTGTCGAGCATGAGCGGAACCTGCCCGGCAACCAGATCGATGACCGCCGGACCGCTGCCCCGGTATGCCAGGTGCTCGAAGCCGAATCCCGCACGCCTGGCGAACAACTCCAGGGTGAGGTGCTGCGAGGTCCCCTGCCCCGGCGTGGCGATGGCCACCCGGCTGTCGGGCTTGCGTGCGTAGGTCAGGAACTCCGACAGCGAACGGGCAGGAAAATCGCGATGCGCAACCAGCAGCAGCGGCGCCATGATGACATTGGACACCGGTGCGAAGTCATCGAGCGGACGATACGGCAGCTTGGATAGAAGGCTCTGGTTGGTGGCGAGCGTGCCGGTGGTGGCCATCACCATGGTATGGCCGTCGGCGGCGGCGTTCTTTGCCGCCATCATGGCCGGCACTCCCATGCCGCCGCCGCGATTTTCCACCACCACCGACTGCTTCCACATCGTCGACAGCTGCTGTGCGAGCAGGCGCGCCACCAGGTCGGCGGCCTGCCCCGGCGGGTAGGCCACGATCATGCGCACGGTGCGGATCGGATAGCGCTGCTGCGCGCGTGCCGGCGTCATGACGCCGGCCAGCGATGCGATGCCGGCAACGAGCAGATGGCGACGTGCTGGGGCAAAGCTGGCAGGGTGGTGCCGTGGCCGGCGCATGCAGTCCTCCGATCAGGGGAGCAGCCGTCCATGATGCACGCCATCGCGGCGCGCTGCATGGCCGACTCCTGATGGACAGACCGGCGCGAAGCGATTCGGTTCGCCGCAGCGGCTACACTCGGAATCGTCCGACGATTGCCTCCAGCGTTTTCGCGCGACGGCCGAGATCCGTCACCGATCCCACCGTACGGGAGACCTGGACGTCGTTGTCCTGCGCCATGGCGCTGATGCGCTCGACATTGGCAGCGATCTCGTTGCTCGCCGCGGACTGCTCCCGAGTGGAGTTCGCAATCTCTTCCACCTTGCGCACCACTTCGGACATCGTCCCTTCGATATCGCCCACGCGCGCTGCCGCCTGATGGGCCGCCTCGGCACCGCGCGTGACCTGGCCGGCTACGGCTCCCATGCCGGAGGCGGCTTCGCGCGTTTCCACCTGGATGCGATCCACCGTGCCGCGATCTCCACCGTGGCCTTCGAGGTGCGCTCCGCGAGCTTGCGCACTTCGTCGGCCACGTCCTTGATCACGGCCACCACCGCGCCGATCTCGGCCGAGCGCTCGTCGAGCCGTTGCAGGACGGATGCAGCATTCTGCGCAGCAGCCATGTCAGCACGGTGGCCAGCAGGATCAGCGCGACCACCGACAGCCCGGCTCCCATCCACATGCCATAGCTCGCCGGTGCCAGCGCAACGGACGTCGGAATGCTCACGCGCAACGCCCAGCGCGCTTCGCTGTTGCCGGCGGAAACGGGCCACAGGACATGCAGCAGATCGCCCGCGCGATACTCGTAAGGCTTGCCCGAACGAATGGAATCGAACTCTTCCTGAGGGATGTCGTCGGCTTTCTTGCCGATCCTGCTGTCGTCGGGGTTGGTGGCATAGGTGCCGGCCGAAGAGATAAGCGACACGAAACCGGTCTCGTATGGCTTGATGCGCGCCAGATGCTGCGACAGGTCGGTCAGCAGGAAATCGACCCCGGTCATGCCGACCGGCTTGCCGTTGGCGACGATCGGCGTGACCAGCGAGATCAGCTGGACTTCCTTGCCGTCGACCGTGTAGCTGTACGGATCGATCAGCGCTTCCTTGCCCTGGCGCACCGGAATGAGGTAGTAGTCGCCGGCGCCCGGCTTCTCGTAGTCGACCAGGGCCTCGACCTTGATCTCGCCACCGGATCGGATCCAGTACGGTATGTAGCGTCCTGTCGCATCGTGACCGGTGGCGTTCGTGAAATCGCGATCGCGCCCGTCCAGCGCGTTCGGCTCCCAGCCCGTGAACGTGCCCAGGTAGGACGGATTATGCTCGAGCACCCGGCGCAGGATCGAGTCCATCAGGCGCCGGCCTGGCGCATGGCCTCGAAGGTTCTCGCGACCGTGTGCACGGTGTCGAACGCACCGTCGAACTCCCCTTTCACCACGTTCGCGGCACCTTCGGCGATGGCGCGGCCGGAACCGTACACCTCGCGCTCGATCGCGGCACGGTTCTGAAGCATGACCACGCTGTTCAATACGATCAGAACCGCGGCGGAGGCCACCACCGCAATGGCGACCAGGCGGGCGCCAAGACTATTCTGCAGGAACTTCATGAATTTCCTTTCGATTCCTGGAGGAACGGCCAGTCGCGGAAGTCTGCGGCTGCGTTCGGGGAGACGGGACCTTATCGGATGGTCGGGAGCGAACTTGATTCGCTTAGGCTGACGACGATGGCATCGACGAGGCATATGCCGGGCGACGTACCATGAAAATCCAACACGGCATGTTGGAATTTCATGGTGCTTTTTAGCGGCCGTACTCGACTTGTGATGCCAGCGACAATCAGACGTGATCGAAAGGTAGAAGGGGCGGGGCGTAAAAAATGGTGTTCGCCACTCGCTGGTTCAGCGAGTCAGTCTGCTCCGTCAGCCCTCTTCAGAGTGGTATGTCCCGGAATGCTCGGCGCAGGCGAAGAGTGCGTCAGCCAAACGAGTATCTTTCCCAACACCTATCCCATAGTAGAAGCATCGTCCAACCTCAAGAATCGGATCCCTGTCGCCACAAACGGCTGCCGATGGATAACAGGCAGCGGCATGACACATCGTAAGTCAGGTCGGTGATGAGGCCCTTGGGATCGATGATGGGTCGTTTATCCGCTTGCGTGCGGACGCTCGCATCCCGATAATCGATCCACTCAGGGACACTCAGCATGAATGCATCGGACGCAGCAGCGACGGTTCTCATCGTTGAGGATGACGGCGTCACACGTGAGCGGCTCGCGCGCGTCGTCGCCGGCGACAAGTCGTTCCTTGTTCTGCCACCCTGTGCCGGAGTACGCGACGGCACGGCCGCGCTGCAGGAACACCGGCCGCGCCTGCTTCTGGTCGACCTGGCCCTGCTCGACGGCTCCGGACTCGAACTGATTCGTGCGACCGCCACCCTCAGCCCGGAAACCGAAGCGCTCGTGATCACCGTGTTCGGTGACGAGCGCAACGTCCTCAGCGCAGTGGAAGCCGGCGCGATCGGCTATCTGCTCAAGGACGGCGACGAACGCACGGTGAGCGCTGCGCTGCACGAGGTACTCGACGGGGGTTCACCAATCAGCCCGTCGATCGCCCGCCACCTGCTGCGGCGCTTCCAGTCCCCCGCCGGGACGAATCCGGACACGGCTCCTGACGCCGCGCCGGGCGGCAGCGCCACGCGCGACAGCACCGGCGGCCTCACACCGCGCGAAATCGAAGTGCTGAAACTCATCGCCAAGGGCCTGTCGTACGCGGACATTGCCACTACGCTTGGCATGTCTGCCAACACGGTCACGTCGCACGTCAAACACATCTACCGCAAGCTCGCCGTCCGCTCCCGCGGCGAAGCCGTGTTCGAGGCGGCACAACTCGGCCTAGTGCGCATCGAGCAGCTCCGATGAAGCTGACGCGCCCCGCCCGGCGTTCTCATCTGCACCTGGCACACAGGCACGGCGAGGCCGGGTGAGCGCTCCCGCCGCCCATCACTACGCGCCTGCACGGATAAGTCCGCGCACCACTCTGCGCCTGCTGCTGGCGCTGGTCATGCCGGTGTTCCTGCTGCTCGTGCTGCTGAGGCTGCTGCACCCCAAACCCGATGACAACGTGTTTACACTCTCCAGTGTGCACATCGCGCAGGAGCAGGACCTGGCCTTGTGGCGGATGCCGGAGCGGCCACAACCGGTTGCGCTGCCTCACGAGCGGCGTGGAGGGCACGACAGAATCGTCTATTTCTTCGTACTCGACCTGCAGGTGCCACCGGATCGCCTTTGGGCGGTGTACCTCCCGCACCTGTCGATGAACGCTGCAGTCCACCTCAACGGCGAGATCCTCGGCCACGGCGGGAGCATGGTCCCACCGGTCGCACGCCACTGGAATCGGCCGTTGTACTTCACCATCCCCAACGGCCTGCTGCGCAGCGGGCACAACGTGCTGGCCGTGGAGTCGATTGGCGACCCGGTCCGGTCCGGCTTCCTCGCCCCGGTGTACGTCGGCCCGCACGAGACGCTCATGCGCGTCTACGAGCAGCGCTTTGCGTTGACTGTGGTGGCAGCGTTGGCCATCACGACGATGCTGATCACCGTCGCCGTCCTTATGTGCACGCTATGGGCGATGCGGCGCAGCGCCAGCGTATATCTGTGGTTCGGCCTCGGTGCCGCCGCCTGGGCGGCACACAACTTCAACCTGTTCGTGGTTCATACGCCGATGCCCGCTGTCGCGTGGGAGTGGCTATGGAACGTCACCATGGGCTGGCTGGTGATCTTCACGGTGATATTCGTGCTGCGCTTCCTGGACGAGCGCCTGCCGCGCCTCGAACGTACGCTGTTCGGCTTCGGCTTCGTCGGCAGCGTCGCGCTCGCCCTCATCGCCGCGTGGAGCCCGAATACGCTAGCGTGGGTCGGACCACATGTCTGGGACAGCGGGGTACTGCTGCTCGGTGCCTATCCTGTAGTCAAGGTGCTACGCCGATTGGCGTTCTCGCCCAGCCCGGAAGTCGGCTGGCTGCTGTTTGCAGGCGCCACCATGTTCTGCTTCGGACTGCACGACTGGCTGGTCCTCACCGGGCGCCTGCCGCGCATCCACGGATTGCTCATCCACTTCAGTGCACCGGTGGTGATGGTGGTATTCGGTCATATCCTCATCGGCCGTTTCGTGACCGCCCTGCGCGAGTCCGAGGCGTTGAACGTCGAGCTCGAGGCGCGCGTGGCTGCGCGTGAGGCGCAGCTGGCTGCCAATCACCAACGCCTGCGCATGCTCGAGCGCGACCAGACGATCGCCTCCGAGCGCGAGCGTCTGATGCGCGACATGCACGACGGCGTCGGCGGCACCATTATCGCTGCGCTCACGATGACCGAAACCCCCGGCATCGACGTACGCCGCATCGGCGAGGCATTGCGTCACGCCCTGGACGACCTGCGGCTGATGATCGACTCACTGGATCCGCTCGAAGGGGATCTGACTGCACTGCTGGGAATGTTCCGCAACCGCGTCGAACCGATGCTGCGTGCCTCCGGGCTCACCGTGACCTGGAAGCTGGCGGTTCTGCCGCCCTGCAGCGACCTGTCGCCGGAACGATCGCTGCAGCTGCTGCGCATCGCCCAGGAGGCAATCAGCAACACACTCAAGCACGCGCGGGCGACGGGGTTGCACGTGACACTGGAACCTGGCCAGGACCTCAAGGGGCGCCCCGCAGCCCTGCTGACGCTGCGCGACGATGGCTGCGGCTTCGATCCGGCGCGCACCAGCACCGGCCGCGGACTCGCCAATATGTGGCGGCGCGCGGCGAGCGCGGGACTGGAGCTGAGCGTGGTGCCGACGATGCAGGGCACGCTGGTACGAGTCCTGGTGCCGATGCACTGACAGGACGACGCGCCCGAGGCACCGTCCCCATTTCCTGGCATGGAGCGATGCGGCCCGATGGCGTATCTATCCGCCCATGCCCGCCAGGATGCGTCAACTGCGCTCGAAGTGCGACCTGCCGTCCGGCAGGCGCATGCGCGCGCGTTGGATGGTTCTCGGTGTCCTGGTGCTGGCCTGGTCGATAGCGCTCCCGGATGCGGACGCCGCACCGCGCATCGCGCAGGTGGCTGCATTGCCCGG
>JAHCKU010000145.1 GCA_026125625.1 Burkholderiales bacterium
GGCGCTGGGCGGCAGCCTCGACAATGCGATCGTGATGGACGAATACCGGGTGCTCAATACGGACGGGCTGCGCTACGACAATGAGTTCGTCAAGCACAAGGTGCTCGACGCGATCGGCGACCTCTATCTGCTCGGCCATCCCCTGATCGGCGCGTTCAGCGGCCACAAGTCCGGCCATGCCATGAACAACCGCCTGCTGCGCCATCTGCTCGAGCAGTCCAGGGCCTGGGAATACGTTAGTTTTGACCGCAGCGAAGACGCCCCGCCGTTCCTCGCCTGGCAGCCCCAGGCGGCCTGACCGGCGGTCCCGGACCCGGCCGGCGTAACGCGCATGTTGCTGCTGCGGCTCGTCGGCATCCTGGCGCTGGTGACCATCGGCGTGTCCTTCGCGCTGTATGTGGTGTCGCGGGACCGGCGTTACCTGCGGTTTGCCTGGCGGGTTTTTCTCGGAACGCTGGTTTTTGCGGTCCTGCTGATGCTGTTTTACGCGGCCGAACGCTTTCTGATGGTCATCTGAACGGCCCAAGGCCGGCCGGCATCAGCGCCCGCCGCGGCGCCTGGCGGCGAAGCGGGCCAGGGCCGAGCGCAATCCGGGATCCCGGACCCGGTTCGACAGTTTTTCAAAATCATCAATTAAATCAACGGGTAATGCCGGTTTCTCGGCATAGATCCGGGGTGCGGGCCGCGGTCCGGAAACTTGAACTTGAATCCGGATTCCAGTAATCTGCGCCCTCTGCTTTTGCAGGTTCTTCAGCAACCGGGGCATGATCTGTTTCAGTTTTGCCGCGATTGCGCCGTTGTCTGCCGCTATGACCAGCATGCCGTCGTGGTCTCCGACCACCCGGCTTGCCCGGGACAGTTCAGGGGGCGCGCAGACCGTATAAAGCCGTTGCAGCGCTGAAATGCGCTGCGTTGCCCGATTCAGTGCCGACAAGCCCGCTGTTTCTACAATCAGGGCGCTGAATTTGCGGGTGGGCATGGCGACAGGGGAGTTTGACCATGAATATTATTCTGGTTTCCGAGAAACTGCCAAAGGCGTGGACCATCACGCTGGGGTGGCCGCATCTTGCCGGTCTGGCGGCATTGCTGATGGCGATGATGCTGACGCTGGCCGGCGCGCTCAATTACGGTATCCTGCGTTTTGCCACGGACCTGAACATTCCGTACGTCAGGGACGTGCTGGTGACCATGCACCAGCAGCAGCAGGAAAAGAACCAGTCCTACCTGCAGGACAACCTCAATGCGATGGCGGTGCGGTTGGGACAGATGCAGGCCCAGCTGCTGCGCCTGGACACCTTGGGCGAACGCCTGGCCAAGCTGGCCGGATTCAAGCCGCAGGACCTGATGTTCAACGAGATGCCCGGCCGCGGCGGCGCGGTTTCCTCGGTTCCGAGCCAGAATCTCTCGCTGGGCGACTTCACCCGCCAAGTCGAACAATTGACGCGCCAGCTCGAGGATCGCGGCGACAAGCTGGGCCTGCTGGAATCGATGTTCACGCTGGACAGCGCCAGGAAAAAACTGACGCCGACCAAGCTGCCGGTGGAAGGCGGCTGGTACTCGTCGAACTTCGGCTGGCGCATCGACCCGTTCACCGGGCAGCGCGCTTTTCATGAAGGCATAGACTTCATGGCCGTGGAAGGGACGCCGATTTATGCCGCTGCCGCGGGCGTCGTGGTCTACTCAGAGTTCCATCCCCAGTATGGTAATATGGTCGAGATCGATCACGGCAATGATCTGATCTCGCGGTATGCACACGCATCGAAACGGCTGGTGAAGGTCGGGGACATCGTGCTGCGCGGTTCCCGGATCGCCGAAGTCGGCAAAACCGGGCGCGCGACGGGCGCGCATCTGCATTTCGAGGTGCGCCAGCGTGGCGCCGCGCGCAACCCCGCGCAGTTTCTGCAATTGCCCGGCTGAACGGCTGTACCGATAGCGCGAATTGCAGGGGTGGGATTTTCCCACCCTTTTTTTATTCAGGATGTCCATGATTACCGGCTTAATGAAGAAAGTGTTCGGCAGCCGCAACGAAAGGCTGCTCAAGCAGTACCGCCGCACGGTGCGCGCGATCAACGCGCTGGAGCCGCAGACCGCGGCCCTGACGGACGAGCAGCTGCAGGCGAAGACCGCCGAATTCCGGGAGCGCATTGCCAAGGCGGTCGCCGCGTCCGCGCCCGAGGGGCAGGCGGCCGCCCGCCGGGCGGCGCTCGACGGGATTCTTCCCGAAGCCTTTGCCGTGGTGCGCGAGGCCGGCAAGCGGGCGCTGGGCATGCGCCACTTCGACGTGCAGATGGTCGGCGGCATCGCCCTGCACAGCGGCAAGATCGCCGAGATGCGCACGGGCGAGGGCAAGACTCTGGTCGCGACGCTGCCGGCCTACCTCAATGCGCTGGCCGGCACCGGGGTCCACGTCGTCACCGTCAACGACTACCTGGCGCAGCGCGACGCGGACTGGATGGGTCGCATCTACCGCTTCCTCGGCCTGACCGTCGGCGTCAACCTGTCGCAGATGGAGCATGACCGCAAGCAGGAGGCCTACCGCGCCGACATCACCTACGGCACCAACAACGAATTCGGCTTCGATTATCTGCGTGACAACATGGTCTACGACCAGTCCGAGAAAGTGCAGCGCGGACTGGCTTTCGCGATCGTCGACGAGGTCGATTCCATCCTGATCGACGAGGCGCGCACGCCGCTGATCATTTCCGGGCAGGCCGAGGACACCACCGATCTCTACGTGCATATCAACGCGGTGACGCCGAAACTCGTCCGCCAGAAGGACGAAAAGGGTCCGGGGGATTACTGGGTCGACGAGAAGGCGCATCAGGTCGTACTGTCCGAGGAAGGCCACGAACATGCCGAGACGCTGCTGGCGAAGGCGGGATTGCTGCCCGAGGGCGGCAGCCTCTACGAGGCGGCCAACATCGGCCTGATGCATCACCTGAATGCGTCGCTGCGCGCGCACAGCCTGTTCCACCGCGACCAGCAGTACGTGGTGCAGAACAACGAGATCATCATCGTCGACGAGTTCACCGGCCGGCTGATGCCGGGCCGCCGCTGGTCGGAAGGTCTGCACCAGGCGATCGAGGCCAAGGAAGGGGTGGAAATCCAGAAGGAAAACCAGACCCTGGCGACGATCACCTTCCAGAACTATTTCCGGATGTACGGAAAACTGTCGGGCATGACCGGCACCGCCGACACCGAAGCCTACGAATTCCAGCAGATCTACGGCCTCGAAACCGTGATCATTCCGCCCCACCGGCCGATGGTCCGCGATGACCGCATGGATCAGGTGTTCCGCACCTCGGCCGAAAAATACAGCGCGATCATCAGCGACATCCGCGAATGTCACGCACGCGGCCGGCCGGTGCTGGTCGGCACGACGTCGATCGAGAATTCCGAATACATCTCGGGCATCCTCGCCAAGGAGGGGTTGCCGCACAACGTGCTCAATGCCAAGCAGCATGCGCGCGAGGCCGAGATCATCGCGCAGGCGGGGCGGCCGAAGATGATCACCATTGCCACCAACATGGCCGGTCGCGGTACCGACATCGTGCTGGGTGGCAATCCCGAGCCGGAAGTCCAGCGCATGCGTACCGACGAGAGCCTTGGCGCAGAGGATCGCGACGCACGTGTCGCCGAAGTCCGGATGCGCTGGCAGGATCTGCACGATCAGGTCATCGCCAACGGCGGTCTGCATATCGTGGGCACCGAGCGGCACGAGTCGCGGCGGGTCGACAATCAGCTGCGCGGCCGGTCCGGTCGCCAGGGCGACCCGGGGTCCAGCCGTTTCTACCTGTCGCTGGAAGATCCGCTGCTTCGTATCTTCGCCTCCGACCGAGTCGCCGGCATCATGGAGCGGTTGAAGATGCCCGAGGGCGAGGCCATCGAGCATCCCTGGGTGACGCGCGCCATCGAAAATGCACAGCGCAAGGTCGAGGCGCGCAATTTCGATATCCGCAAGCAGCTGCTCGAATACGATGACGTGGCCAACGACCAGCGCCGCGTCATCTATCAGCAGCGCAACGACCTGCTCGAGAGCAGCGACATCACCGAGACCATCACCTCGATGCGCGAGGGCACGATCACGGACATGATCGCGCAGCACATCCCGCCCGGCACCGTCGAAGAGCAGTGGGACGTGCCGGCGCTGGAGCGTGCGCTTGCGGGCGAATTGACCTTGCAACTGCCGCTGCAGCAGTGGTTCAAGGAAGAAGAGAATCTCGACGAGGATACTTTGCGCGAGCGCATCATGGAGCAGGCCGATGCCCACTACGCGCAGAAGATGGCGAGCGTCGATCCCGAGGCGCTGCATCAGTTCGAACGCGCGGTCATGCTGCAGACGCTCGACAACTACTGGCGTGAACACCTTGCCGCGCTCGATCACCTGCGCCAAGGTATCCATCTGCGCGGCTTTGCACAGAAGAATCCGAAGCAGGAGTACAAGCGCGAAGCCTTCGATCTGTTCTCGATGCTGCTCGACTCCGTGCGTAACGAGGTCACGCGCGTGCTCATGACGGTCCAGATCCGCAGTGAGCAGGACGTGCAGAAGGTCGAGGAGCCGGTCGAGGTCACCAACGTGCGCTACCAGCACGCCGACTATGAGGAAGCCCTGGCGGAAGCGGACGCGGCCGAAGCGCCTGCCAAGGGGCAGCCGTTCGTTCGTGCCGTGCAGAAGGTGGGCCGCAATGAAGCATGTCCGTGCGGCTCCGGGAAAAAGTACAAACAGTGTCACGGCCGGCTGGAGTAGCGTTGCGCCGGGCCTGTTCAAAGGGTTGAGCCTCGGTGGCGGTCGGTCTGTTTGCGCCGGAAGCGAGCGCCCTGTATCGGGTCGCCGGGGTTCGGCTGGGCGTGGCGCAGGCGGGGATCCGCAAGCCGGGTCGCCAGGACCTGCTGGTCATGGTGCTGCCGGAGGGCGCCGAGATAGCAGGCATCTTCACCCGCAACCGCTTTTGCGCGGCACCGGTGCAGTTGTGTCGCGAGCACCTGCAAGCGGCCGATCCGGTGCGCGCGCTGGTCGTCAATACCGGAAATGCCAATGCCGGGACCGGTGCGGCAGGTCTCGAGGATGCGCGGGCGACATGCGCGGAAGTGGCGCGGCTGCTCGGCCTGCGTCCGTCGCAGGTGCTCCCGTTCTCCACCGGGGTCATCATGGAACCGTTGCCGCTTGCGCGCGTGCTGGCCGGCATTCCCGCCTGCATCGAGGATCTGCGCGAAGACAACTGGCTGGCGGCGGCGCAGGCGATCATGACCACCGATACCGTGCCCAAGGCAGCCTCGTGCAGGATCAGTATCGGTGGCACACCCATCACCGTTACCGGAATCGCCAAAGGCGCAGGGATGATCCATCCGGACATGGCGACCCTGCTTGCCTTCATCGCCACGGATGCCGCGGTCGAGCGCAACGCGCTGCAGGATCTGCTGGCTGATGTCGCCGACCAGTCCTTCAATTCCGTCACGGTCGACGGCGATACGTCGACCAACGACTCCTTCATGCTCGTCGCCAGTGGTGCAGCGGGCAATACACCCATTCTCGATGCCCGGTCCGATGCCGGGCGCATGCTTGCCGAAGCGCTCGCGCAAGTAGCCGTCGAGCTGGCCCAGGCCATCGTGCGCGATGGTGAAGGTGCGACGAAGTTCATCACCATTCAGGTGGAGTCGGGACGGACCCGTGATGAATGTCGCCGGATAGCTTTCGCCATCGCCCATTCACCGCTGGTCAAGACAGCCTTCTTCGCATCCGACCCCAATCTCGGCCGCATTCTTGCAGCGATCGGCTACGCCGGTATAGGCGACCTCGACGTCGCGCGGATCGATCTTTACCTCGACGAAGTCAAGGTCGTGAGCGGCGGCGGCCGGGACCCGGGCTACCAGGAGGCGCAGGGACAGCGTGTCATGCAGCGCAGCGAAATCACCGTGCGCGTGGTGCTGGGCCGCGGCAGTGAGAACGCCACGGTATGGACCTGCGACCTTTCGCACGACTACGTGACCATCAATGCCGAGTACCGCACTTAGGGATACTTGTGCAGAGTTTCCCTAGCCTGCTGGGGAAGCTCCGGCCAAGCCTCACGTGAAACCGCTTCCGACGATTCATCCTCATCGATGACCCAACTCGACAGTTTTCTTGCCCGTGCAGAGGCGTTGTTGGCGCGGGTCGAGCAGTTGCTTCCGCCGGAGCAGCCTGCCGCCGATTTCGCCGGCATCATCGCCTTTCGCTGGCGCACGCGTGCTGGCGCAGGCTATCTTCAGCCGGTGCTGCAACCGCACGGCATTCGGCTGGAGGACTTGCGCGACATCGATCGTCAGCGCGATCTGGTGGATGCGAACACCCGACAATTCGTGCGTGGAGTGCCGGCCAACAACGTGCTGCTCACCGGCGCACGTGGCACTGGCAAGTCCTCGCTGGTCAAGGCCGTGCTCAATCGTTATGCCAGCGAGGGATTGCGGCTGGTCGAACTGGACAAGCACGATCTGCTGCACCTGTCCGACGTGGTGGACCGCCTGGCACGTGAGCCCTACCGTTTCATCCTGTTCTGCGACGATCTGTCGTTCGATGCCAATGAGCCGGGCTACAAGGCCCTCAAGGCGGTCCTCGACGGTTCCATCTCGGCCACGCCGGAGAATGTGCTGATCTATGCCACCTCCAACCGGCGCCACCTCATGCCCGAATACATGCAGGAGAACCTGGAGACGCGCTACGTCGGCGACGAGGTGCACCCGGGGGAAACGGTAGAGGAGAAGATCTCGTTATCCGAGCGCTTCGGACTGTGGGTTTCGTTCTACCCCTTCAGCCAGGACGAGTATCTCGACATCGTGCGGTACTGGCTGGGCGAGCGGGGCGTCGTCGACGTCGATAGTGAAGCGTTGCGGCGCGAGGCGCTGCAGTGGGCGCTGCAACGCGGATCGCGCAGCGGTCGCATCGCCTGGCATTTTGCGCGCGACCGGGCAGGGCGTGTTGCCGTCGGCGGCTAGCGCACCGGTGTCCCGCGCGTCACAGGAAGCGCCGCCAGGCGTGGTGCAGGTGGCCGCGGCTGTCATCCAGCGTCCCGACCGCACCTTCCTCATGGCACGGCGTCCGGCGGGAAAGGTCTACGCGGGATATTGGGAGTTTCCGGGTGGAAAACTGGAACCGGGGGAAGCGGTCGAAGGCGCGCTTGCCCGGGAGCTGCATGAGGAACTGGGCATCGAGGTCCTGCGTGCCTACCCCTGGATGGTGCAGCACTTTCGCTATCCGCACGCGCACGTGCAACTGCATTTCCACCGTGTGCTGGAGTGGCGTGGCGAGCCGCACCCGCACGAAGGCCAGGCACTGGCCTGGGCCACGCCACAGGCCCTGCATCTGGCGCCGATCCTGCCTGCCAACGGACCGATCCTCAGGGCACTGGCGCTGCCCCAGGAACTCGGCATCACCTGCGCCAGCGAAATCGGCACCGACCTCCTCCTGCAGCGGCTCGACATCGCGCTGGCTTCGGGGC
>JAHCKU010000146.1 GCA_026125625.1 Burkholderiales bacterium
ACCTTGCCTTCGTCCACCTGGCGCGGCAGCGGCAACTGCACCAGGATGCCGTGAATGTGCGTGGCAGCGTTCAGCGCCCGGATGCAGTCGAGAACCGCAGCCTCGCTCACGTGCACCGGAAACTCGTACAGCTCGGAACGGATACCGACCTCGGCGCACGCCTTGATCTTGTTGCGCACGTACACTTTCGAAGCCGGATCCTCACCGGCGAGAATGACCGCCAAGCCTGGCTGGAAGCCGGCCGGTGCGAGGGCAGCGACCTCCCGCTTCAGGGCCTCCCGCAGTATGGCTGACAGGGCGACACCATCGATGATCTGAGCGGACATACTGTGCAATCTGGAGGAAGGTTGCTTCGCGGATACCCATGCATCGCAGCGGGGGAGCGCCATGCGAGCGTCGGGCGACGGTGGGCCGCGCGAAGGAAAGAACCGTGAACGGCCGAAACCGTCGCGCCGCGGTCAGGCCCGGGCAAAACGGTTATTCTACGCGCATCGTCGTCCAGCCATGGCCGGCGTCGGCCGCCTCGAGTGCACGACTAGCCGGGTTCACACCACCGCGGCCATCCGCTGCCCGGCAGGAGGATCGGCGCAACGGCGGCGGGCGCAGGCCCAATAAAGACAACTTTACGAGGTAGAGGTAGAAGATGCCAACGAATCTGGACGACCAGCTGGTGGTCGCGATTTCCTCCCGTGCACTGTTCAACTTCGAGGAGGAGAATGCGGTATTCACCGAAGGCGATCCGCTTCCCTACAAGAAACTGCAGCTGGACCGGCTGGACCAGCCTGCCCGCGAAGGCATCGCCTTCCAGCTGGTCAAGAAGCTGCTGGCGTTCAACGGGGTGGACGAGAAGAAGGTGGAGGTCGTCATCCTGTCGCGCAACGATCCGGTCAGCGGTCTGCGCGTGTTCAAATCGGCCGAGCATCACAATCTGCCCATCACCCGCGGCGTGTTCATGCAGGGCCGCTCTCCGTTCCCGTATCTGAACGCGCTCAAGGCCGACATCTTCCTGTCGGCGCATCAGGACGACGTGCGCGTCGCGCTGGATGCCGGATTTCCGGCTGCTCGCGTCTACCCGGCCAGCGTCGAAGCCAGCCAGGCGCACCCGGACGAGGTACGCATTGCCTTCGACGGAGACGCGGTTCTTTTCAGTGACCAGGCCGAGCGCGTGTTTCAGGAAGGCGGTATCAGCGCCTTCGAGGCGCACGAAACCAGCCGCGCCACGGAGCCGCTGCCGCCAGGACCGCTGCAACCGTTCCTGCGCGCCTTGCACCGTCTGCAGCGCAATCCGCCGCGCGATCAGCGCATGCGTATCCGCACCGCGCTGGTGACATCGCGCAGCGCTCCGGCGCACGACCGCGCCATCCGCACGCTCATGAGCTGGGACATCGAAGTGGATGAGGCCATGTTCCTGGGCGGATTGGAGAAGGGGCCGTTCCTGCACGTATTCGAGCCCGATTTCTATTTCGACGACCAGCTGGCACACGTCCAATCCGCAGCGCAGGTGTCGGTGTCCTCCGGTCATGTGGAGGGCGGCATCGTCAACCGCATGATCCGTTCACGCCGCACGGAAAAGGCGTAGTCAAGACTGCTTCTCTCGATGCGTCCGTCGTGCAGCACGCACGACGGACACATTTCTCACGCGCATCGATCGCAAATAACCTGCATGCATATGTAAAGACAAACAAGCCATAAAGCAGCACCGATCCTGCTGCTATGCTTCCCGGCCGTCCCCTGCCCCTCGATCGGAGGAAATCATGACCACGGCCACTGCCGAGAAGTCCGTCAACAATGGCGTCAATGTCGAAGCACTGTTCGGCGCGAAGGAAGCGCTGGCCAATGCGCCGGAAGCTGCGAAGTTCAGGTGGCGCGCGACGGTAAAGTGGATCAACGGCACCCACAGCCGCTCCACGGTAGAAGGCTTCTACGGCCTCGGCGCCGAGCACAAGCACAAGTCGCAGTTCAGCTTCGACGCCGACCATCCCGAAGTATTCGCCGCCGAGGACCAGGCCGCCACGCCTGTGGAGATCGTGCTCGCCGGCCTGGCGAGCTGCCTGACCGCCGGCGTGGCCGCGGTTGCGCAGGCGCGCAAGGTGCAGCTGCGCTCGGTTTCAGCCACCCTGGAAGCCGGCATGGATATCCGCGGCATCCTCGGCGTGGACAGTGACGTGCGCAACGGCTTCGATGGCATCAAGGTGACCTACAAGATCGATGCCGATGCCTCGCCCGATGACATCAAGGCCATCGTCGCGCAGTCGCAAAAGCGCTCGGCGGTCTACGACATCATCACCAATCCGACCAACGTCACCGTCGAGGTCGCTTGACGTTCGTCGACGCCACGGAAGATCCGGAGCAGGACGAACGCACGCATGCCCATGCAGACCACGGTCGTCGTCATAGGAGGCGGTCAGGCAGGGCTGGCGATGAGCTGGTGGCTTGCCCGGCATTCGCTCGATCACGTGGTGATCGAACGGGGCGAGGTAGCCCACAGCTGGCGTACGCAGCGTTGGGATTCCCTGACGCTGCTGACGCCCAATTGGCAGAGCCGCCTGCCCGGCTACGAATACAAGGGTGAGGATCCGGACGGCTATCGCAGCATGGCGCAGACCATCGCGCTCATCGAAGACTATGCGAAGTACGTGTCCCCTCCGCTGAGGACGCGGACCACGGTGACCTCGGTACGCCGCGGCGACGACGCCTACCAGGTGGTCACCGATCGCGGGACGTGGCACAGCAGAGCCGTGGTGCTGGCCACAGGCGCGTTCAACGTGCCGCTGATACCGAAAATTGCCGAGTCGGTACCGGGCGCTGTCACACAGGTCACCATCGACCACTACCTCAATCCCGACCGGCTGCCCGCAGGCGGGGTACTGGTGGTCGGCGCATCCGCATCCGGCGCACAGATCGCTGACGAGATCCAGCGTTCCGGCCGTCCGGTCACGCTGGCAGTGGGCGAGCATGTGCGCGTACCACGCGTGTACCGCGGGCGTGACATTCAATGGTGGATGGACGCCGTCGGGCTGAACGACGAACGCCATGACCAGGTCGAGGACATCATGCGCGCGCGCAGCCTGCCGTCGTTCCAGCTGGCCGGCTATGCGGACCGGCGCAGCATCGATCTGAATGCGCTGACGGCTGTCGGCGTGAAGCTGGTCGGTCGTCTCGCCGGCATCAGCGACGGCAAGGCGCAGTTTTCCGGCTCACTGCGCAACGTATGCGAGCTGGCCGATCTCAAGATGAACCGCCTGCTCGGCACCTTCGATGAATGGGTAGCCTCGCATGGACGCGACCCTGAATTCGAGCCGCCGCAGCGCTTCGCAGCGACCCGCGTCGAAGCCTCCCCGCCGCTCGGCCTGGATTTCAACCGTGCCGGCATCCGGACCATTCTATGGGCGACCGGCTTCCGTCCGGACTACTCCTGGCTCGACATTCCGGTGCTCGATCACAAGGGCAACATCCGCCACGATGGTGGTGTCGTGGCCGAGGCGCCTGGCCTGTACGTGTTGGGACTGCCCTTTCTGAGGCGGCGCAAATCGACGCTCATCGACGGCGTCGGCGACGATGCGCGCGACCTGAGCGCACACCTTGCCGCCTGGTTGCGTGCGCAGCACCCACCTCGGACATTGGCCGCCGCTGCCCAAGCCTGACGGCCGACGCAGTTCATCGCGAACGCATCGAGTCCAATCTGTCTGACCATCGAAACCGGGTCGAGCGGCGGCAGCAACGACCGACATGCACCGCCTTTCACGCGCACTTCATCCCGGCCCGCTTTCGAGGTAGTCCACAGCCAGCTGCGCCAGCGATTGCACGCCCAGGCGCAAGGCAGACTCGTCGACGAAGAAGCGCGGCGAATGGTTGGGTGCTGCCTTGCCGCTCCCCGGCGGGGTGATGCCGATGAAATAGAAGAAGCCGGGAATGTGCTGCTGGTAGTAGGAAAAATCCTCGTAGCCGGTGATCTTCTGTCCGAGCAGGACGTTATGGGCACCAGCCACCTTCTTCAACGTCGGCAGCATGTGCGCAGTGAGGGGCTCGTCGTTGCGCGTGACCGGATAGGCGTTGTCGAAATACACCTCGGCGCTGGCGCCCATGCTGTGCGCGGTGTGCTCGACGACGGTACGGATACGCTGCTGGATGTCGCGGCGCATGGCCTCGTCGAACGTGCGCAAGGTGCCCAGCATCTCCACCTGATCGGGAATGATGTTGTCGCGCACGCCGCCGTGGATGCTGCCGATGCTGAGCACTGCAGGCTCCAGGCTCACGTCCACCTGGCGGCTGACGATGGTCTGCAACGCCATCACCATCTGCGAGGAGGTGACGATGGGATCCACGCCGCGCCAAGGCAACGCTCCGTGCGTCTGTGCACCCCGCACAACGATGCGCAGGCGATCGGCGCTGGCCAGCGCCGGCCCCGGACGATAAGCAATCTTGCCGGCGTCGATGCCGGCGAACACGTGCAGGCCGAAGATCGCCTCCGGGCGGGGATTTTCCAGCACGCCCTGCTTGATCATCAGTGCAGCACCCCCCTCCTCGCCCGGCGGGGGCCCTTCCTCCGCCGGCTGGAAGATGAACTTGATCTTGCCGCGCAGGCGATCACGCAATCCGCTCAGGAGTTCCGCAACACCCATGAGGATGGCCACATGGCAGTCGTGCCCGCAGGCATGCATGACACCCACTTCCTGGCCGTTGAAGGTCGTGCGTGCACGCGATGCGAACGGCACGTCGACCTCCTCTGCCACCGGCAGGGCATCCATATCCGCGCGCAGCGCCACCACCGGCCCCGGTCGCCCGCTGTCGAGCAGCGCCACCACGCCGGTGTAGGCAACCTGCGTTTGCGGCTGCAAGCCGAGGTGCGCGAGATGCGAAGCCACCATCGCCGCCGTGCGCGTCTCGCGGTTGGACAGCTCGGGATGCTGGTGCAGGTCGCGCCGCCAGGCGATGACCGCCGGCTCGAGCGCGCGCGCGCAACGCGCGACCTCATCGAACAGGGACGGCTGCACCACCGCCCCTTCCCGATCGTCTGCCGATCTCACCTCAAGGCTTGACGAACTTGAGCGTCATGCGATCGCTCTCGCCGATGGCCACGTACCTGGCGCGATCCTTCTCGCCCAGGCGCAGCACCGGCGGCAACGTCCATACGCCCGCCTCGTAGTCCTTGGTGTCCTTGGGATTGGCATTGGCCTCGGAGGAACCCGCAAAGCGGAAGCCCGCCTTCTCGGCGGTCTCGATCACGTACGCTTCGGTCATGTAGCCGCTGTCGATCTGCTGCTGGAACGGCGTACCCGGGGCGGCACGATGTTCCTTCACGCCCAGAACCCCACCTGGCTTGAGCGCGTCGTAGAAGGCCTTGAACATGGCATCGGCATTCCCGGCCTTGGCCCAATTGTGGACGTTGCGGAAGGTCAGGACCATGTCGGCCGAACCCTTGGGTGCAATGTCGACATAGTCGGGGGCGAATAGCCTGGTCTTGATCACCTTGCCATACAGATCGGGCTTGGCGGCAAGCATGGCATCGAAGCCTTTTTCGCGCTCTTTCAGCATATCCGGCGTGCCCGGGCGCTCGGTTGCGAACCACGCTGCGTAGTACTTGCCTTCGTCCTTGAGCAGCGGAGCCAGGACCTCCGTCCACCAGCCTGCGCTCGGCCATATCTCCACCACCGTCATGTCGGGCTGGATGCCGAAAAACTCCAATGTCTCCTTGGGATGCCGGTACGGGTCGCGCGCCGCGTTCTTGGCGTCGCGATGCGATCCGGCCAGGATCTGGTCGAGCTGTGCGCCTGCGTCGGCCGCCAAGGCCGGTGCTGCAGCAGCGACCAGGGACAGCGCAGTGGACGCAGCGGTCAACGCACGAAACAGTGACTTCTTCATGTGATCTCCTCTAGGTGGAACAGCCAGTCTGGATGCGATGCTGGCACTTGAACTTGAATAGGTTGTGTAGCGCTTGCAGGCGTGGCTCGTTATCGGCGCAGCGCGCGCTCCGAATTGCGCATTATCTCCAAACGCAGTTGCTCTGCACGCATCTCGCGCTCGAATTGTAGCTGTTGTGCCTCCAGCGCCTGACGCCGGGCCGGCTCAGGCACGGAGCGGGTCTGCGTCTGCAGCCCCTGTTGGCGCCGACGCTGATCATCGACCAGGGACGGAACGCGCAATCGACCGGACGGCCTCTCCACCACCTCCGGCGTGCGCGGTGTCAGCGGCCGCGGCGGCTCGAGCAGGGTGGTGCCGGGGGTAGGCAGCGTCAGCGAGCGGCGCACCTCGGCTTCGGGTGCTGGGGCGGGAGCCGGTCCTGGATCCAGCCCCATCTGCAGCTCGAACTGGCGCGCCCGACGCTCCTGAAGATTGCGATCGACGTCGTCTTGCACCGTGCGCTGCGCCCCGGCGTGGCCGCTCAAAGTGAACAGAGCAGCCAGGGTGAGCGCCAGTGCCGATCGCCCGACGGAGGGTATGAAGCAGAGCGGGAACATGCACGATTGGACTGTGCCGGCGTGCGAGAGTGCCGGCCGGCAGCCGCCATCCAACCAAAAAAAGCCTGCGGGACGCGAGGTCGCCGCAGGCCAACCCTGGCAGACAACGGTGAGTCGGAATCGACTGCTGCTGCTTCGACGCCGGCTCGACGCGCCTCATATCGCAAACGCCGTGCCACACGCGCACGATCATGCCGAATACATCCAGATCACAACGATGTTTCGTTGTCTCACATGCACTTATGCGCGGGCGCAGACGAAATCCGCAGTCTCGTGCCTGTGCTCTGGGCACGCCCGTGTCATGCCGCAGCGGCACAGCGAGAGTGCACCAGCCTGAATGGACGCACCGGAAGCAGGCACGCGAACGAAGCGGCAATATGTGCATGCGCCGGCAAGCGGGCGGCACCGACGCCTGCCCCAACGGGCAACGCACATCGCCACACTGATCGTTGCTTGGAACTTTCTTAGACGATGAGGTAGCTGCGCAGCGCCTCGGCATCCATCTCTTCGCGCACGCCACGCTTGACGATCTCTCCGCGCCGCAGAATGATGAACTGATCCGCCAGCTCGCGCGCAAAGTCGAAATACTGCTCGACCAGCAGGATGGCCATGTCGCCACGTCGAGACAGCGTGCGAATCACGCGCTCGATCTCCTTGATGATGGAGGGCTGAATACCCTCCGTGGGCTCGTCGAGAATCAGGAGCTTGGGACGCATCACCAGGGCACGGGCAATGGCCAGCTGCTGCTGCTGGCCGCCGGACAAGTCTCCGCCACGCCGGCGCAGCATGCTCCTGAGCACCGGGAACATCTCGAACACGTCCACCGGGATGTCGCGTGCTGCCCCGCGTGTCTGGCCAGCCAGTCCCATCAGCAGGTTTTCTTCCACGGTCAGACGCGGGAAGATTTCGCGCCCCTGCGGCACGTATCCGATGCCGCCGCGCACACGCAGATGCGGCGGCAGCGCCGAGATGTCCCGTCCCTCGAACGTCACCTTTCCGCCACGGATCGGAAC
>JAHCKU010000147.1 GCA_026125625.1 Burkholderiales bacterium
TGATACCAGGCCCAGCAGACCTCGGAGGCTGGGATGGACGGTGCACAAAGGAGGGGCTTCAGCTGCACGACCAGGCGCTCGCATACGTTGATTTCTCCTCGGATGACCGCCAGATCGAAGGCGGCTGTGGCCGCGGCCACTACTTCCGCTCGCTCGACACCTTGCTCGAGTAGCGCCAGCACACGCCGAGCGGCAATCTCGACCCACGGATGCCAGGGTCGGATCAGCATCAATGCCGAACACAGCGCTGACCAGATCCGCAATTCGAGTCGAGGCGATACGTCGAGCAGGTTTTCATCGGGCAGCCTATCCAGCAATGCGCCGGTCCAACGGTCCATTGACTCCAGGCCGACGTATGCCACGGCATAGCCAAACTTGAGAAGGGCTGTAAGGCAGAGGAACTGGCTCTCCCTGTCGCCGAGCTCGTCGAATCGCTCGAGTGCGCACTCCAACAGGACGATCCCGCTTGGCAATGCAGATTGCGCACGTCCGACCCCCTGCCAGTAGATCAGCATCGGCTGTCGGTGGCGCTCCGATTCGGGCAGCGCAGCGATCCACTGCTCGAGCGTTTCGTGCCTGCCCGTGACGAGCATCTCCTCCGCCAGTCGCAACAACGTGCCGCTCAGCCGCTCCCAATCCTGCGTGGCAATCCGCAGCGGGACAGCGGCCTCGGGGTCCTGGCTCGCTTCGAGCACATCGGCGCAGCGCACCATCAGGTCCCGTGTAGATTGCGTACCCAGCCTCGTCCAAGCACGCGACTGGAGGAAGTCGCGGAACAGCGCGTGGAACACGTACACGGCTGTCGTGCCGGAACGCTTGTCGACGAACAGGCGGGCACGGTGCAGATCCATCAGCACCTCGCCCGCTCGCTCACTACCGCTCAGCGCGCTCGCCATCTCGGCGTTTACATAGGGCAGGAAAGCCACATGGAAGAGAACGTGCGCATACTCGGGCGGCACCCGGTCGAATACCAGGCTCGCGAAGTAGTCGAACGTCACTTCCCTTGCATCTCCGGGAACCAAACCCGAATGCAGCTCTACGTGCCCCAGGCGCTCGATCATGAGGGTGATCCCTGCGGCCCACCCATCCGCCTGATCGTGCAGTCGGCGAAGCTGCCGGTCATCCGTCAGCCCGCGACTGGCCATCAATTCGCGAGTTTCATCGAGGGTGAACCTCAGGCTGTCCCAGTCCAATCCGCACATGAAGCCGGCACCCCTGAGCGGCGCATAGCGCGGGGGCGGGGGAGTCCGGCTGATGCAAAAGATCGAGCCACCTGGCGGTACCTGACTCACCGCGGTGAGCAACGCCTCGTGCGTGGAGCATGCCGGCGACAGCTCCTGGTAGTTATCGATGACGATTACTGCTCCATCCGGCAGCGCGGCGTACAGCGCGCGAAAGAACAGCCGTGCGAAGTCAGCGACGGCACTCTGATGCTCGGGAGCAAAGCGCGGCAGCGCTTCGGACCCTCCACGTGCCAAGTGCCGAACTGCAAGGGCGAGATAGTGAAAGACACTCGCGGGGTCGTCGTCTCCTGAATCGATCGTGCACCAGACTGCCGGAATGGATCTGGCCTCGAGATAGCTCGCGACAAGCGAGGTCTTTCCGCTGCCTGGCGGACTGTCGATCCAGATCAATGGGCGGCCTCGGTTCTCATCGAGGCGAGCGAACAGTCGAGAACGCCGTACCACGCCGAACAGACGCGGCGCCGATATCTTTGCGACTCTTTCTGACTTACTCAAGAACGGCACCTCGTCATCGAGCGCCGGGGAGCGGTCGCGTGGAGACGATTGCCCCCGAGCCGTACCTACTTCAACTTATACGTGCCCTTGTTCGGATTGCAGTACTGGAAACCGTCCTTCTCGGCGCTGGGCCACGGATTATTGGTATATTGTCCCTTCAGCGTCATGCCCTCGTATTTCCCGGTGCCGTACGCGGCACTCGTGGGTCCTCCCGAGCCATCCGCGTTGACCGTGTACTCCATCCACCATTTGTCGCCGTCCTGATCGGTCATCTCGCAGACGCCCACCTCCTGGTGACGACCACTCAGATTCGCGTACGTCCCGTAACACAGAGCCGACATGCGATCAAACGCCTTTCCGGCCGGCTGCGTCAAGGTGTTCGCAATCGACTTGTATTGGCTGACATAGACTTTATCCGGCACCGAGATCGAAGCCTCCTGGCCAACCAGGCAAAACAGGAACTCGAAGTTCCCTTCTTTGGGCAAGTTGACCTTCCCGGCAACTGCTGGCGCCATTGCGAACAGTGTTCCCAGTCCTACGACCACGGCGAGCGAGCGTTTCATCTCCAATCGTCCTCTTCTGGTTGGCTGTCATGGGAGCGCCGGGGAACAGAGGGCAGATCGTGCAATGCACGCCACAAGTCTTCGTTCGACCGAAATGTCTGCCGCTCCCCGCTGGCAACCGCTTCCACGGTTCCTGCCAAGCCAGCAGCATCACGGCGATACACTCGAACTACATAGATGCCCAACTCGTCCATCCACTACCTGTTCCTGCGACGTGGGGCCAGGATACGTGGCAGTCGGGTACGTATTCGCTACAAACTCGTCAACTGACGCGCCCCATTCGAAGCCTGTGCGGCCTGGATCGGGTAGCGAGCGCGGGGACGCTGCTCAATTCACCACCGCCTCTCTCTCCCCAAACACATAACCATCCATCGCGATCACGCCGAAGGTGACTTCGTCGGTCAGACGTTGCACCCGGCCACCCGCACCGGCCGCGCCGAGCGCGACGAACAACGGCAGGAAGTGCTCGTCGGTGGGATGTGCGCGCACTGCTTCGGGCGCGAGCGTGCGATAGTCGATCAGCGCGCACAGGTCATGCGCTTCGAGCGCCTGCCACACCCAGCCCTGGAAAGCACGCACGTAGTCCGCCACTTGCTGGCCACGTCCGCGGAACTCGCGCAGGTTGTGGGTGAGGCTGCCGGAGGCGACGATCAGCACGCCTTCCTGCGTGAGCGGTCGCAACGCCTCGCCCATGCGGTAGTGATGCAGCGGACTCAGCTGCGGCTGGATCGACAGCTGCGTCACGGGCACGTCGGCCTGCGGGTGGAGATAGCGCAGCGGCACCCACGCGCCATGATCCAGCCCGCGCTGCGCGTCGAGCTGCGCGGAAATTCCCGCCTGCTGCAGCAGCTGCGCCGCGCGCTGCGCCAGATCCGGCGCCCCCGGCGCGGCGTAGTGCAGCCGGTAGAGCGCCTCCGGGAAGCCGTAGAAGTCGTGGATGGTTTCGGGCCGTGCGGCCGTGCTCAGAGTCGGCGACGGCGTCTCCCAGTGCGCCGATACCATCAGGATCGCCTTCGGCCGAGGCAGTTCCTGCCCCAGCCGGCGCATGGCTTCGCCTGCGGCACCGGGTTCCAGCGCCATGGTGGGCGCACCGTGCGAGACGAAAACCGTGGGCATGCTCATTTCGATTCTCCGGAAAGACGGCCGTCGTTCTCCACAGAGAGGACGACGGCCGTGATGGCAGCATCATGCATGCTGCAGACGCTGTTTAGTAGCAACGGCCGGGCGCAGCGCGTAGGCCCCGTCGCCGAGCAGGGCTTGCACGATGGCGGCTGCGGTCAGGAACAGCGGGTACTCCCAGCCACCGTTCTGAGCAGTGAACAGCCAGCCGTTGCCCCAATGCACGCTCGTCGCACCCAGCAGCACTGGCACCAGCGCCAGTGCGACCCAGCGCGTCCAGACGCCAGCGATGAGCATGACGCCGCCGACCAGTTCCATCGCTGCCACGACATAGGCGAGCCATTCCGGCAGGCCGACCGAACCGAAGAACTGGGCAGTCCCGGGCAGGGTGAACACGAGAATTTTGAGCAGGGCGTGCGCAATGAACATGACGCCCAGGCTGATGCGCAGAACCAGTGCGGCATAAGGCGCGGTGAGGCTGTCGATCATGGCTTTCTCCTTGAGTCCATCCGTTTATCGGGGTCTCCGCACCGAGAATGGCAGTGGTGGCGACTGATCGCACTGTATTGCTTGCCATGAAGGATATAAATACACCAGAATGCATTCCATCTATGCGTTAAAAGAAATAATAGATGGATCGGCTGACGGCCATGGAAGCCTTCGTCAAGGTGGTCGAGAGCGGCAGTTTCGTGGCGGCTGCCGACCGGCTCGGGCTTTCGCAGGCCATGGTCAGCCGCTACGTGCAGGATCTGGAGAACCGGCTCGGCTCACGCCTGCTGCAGCGGACCACGCGCCGGCTGTCACTGACGGACGCCGGGGCGGCCTACTTCGAACGCTGCCAGCAAGTGCTGCGCGACCTCGAGGAGATGGACGCCTCGGTCGCCAGCCAGACTCAACAGCCGCGCGGCATGCTGCGCGTGAATGCGCCGGTGGTGTTCGGCACGCGCCATCTATCGCATTTCCTCGCCGAGTATGGTGCGCGTTTCCCGGAAGTCACGATCGACCTGAGCCTGAGCGATCGCTTCATCGATCTGGTGGAGGAAGGCGCCGATCTGGCCGTGCGCATCGGCGCGCTCACCGATTCGTCGCTGGTGGCGCGACGGTTATGTCCGATCCGTATGGTGATCTGTGCTTCGCCGGCCTATCTCGAGCGTCACGGCCGGCCGCGAACACCTGCAGACCTGGCGAACCACAATTGCATCGGCTACACCTATACGCATGGTGGCAATGCATGGCCGTTGACCGGTCCCGACGGGCCGATGACGGTGCCGATCCGAGGCACGCTGCGCGCCAACCACGGCGAGGTGCTGGCACAGGCGGCGATCGATGGGCTGGGACTGGTGCTGCAGCCCACCTTCATCGCCGGTGAGGCGATCGCGCGTGGTGCGCTCGAGCCGGTGATGCCCGACTACCTTCCCACGGAGCTAAGTGCGTACGCGGTGTTCCTCAGCCGCAAGTTCCTCAGCGCGAAAGTGCGCACCTTCGTCGACTTCCTGGCGGAGAAGCTGGGGCCGGAGCCGTACTGGGACCGCTGGCAGCGTACGCCTTGAAAAACTACTGCGCGGGGCTCACACCTCAAGAGCACGATGCGCCGTGCGTACAGGCAACCTCCGGCGCCGCGCCGTCATCCCCGGCTTTGAGCACCTGTGCCAGCATCGCGTCCATGGTCGCGGCATGGATGCGAAACCATTCCGCCATCTCGCGCGCCAGCACGCGCCCGACGTTGTAGTCCTTGGCTTCGAGGTGGCGGCGCACTTCGCGCATCACTTCCAGCACGCCGTCGTGCTCGGCGGTATGGCAGTGAATGGGCGGAAAGGCGATGGCGCGCATCCACTCGTTCTCCTGCTCGAAATGCGCGAGCGTGTGCGTGTAGAACGCTTCGAAGCACGCCAGCATGTCGTCATCGCTCGCTTGCGCCAGCGCGTTGAGGTGCTCGACGAACTCACGATGGGTGTCGTCCATCCGCTCCACACCGAGCACGAGCCCTTCGGACCATTCCATCGCCTTCATGCACCGCTCCTTCGCTTTTCCAAATGAATGCTAAGGCGCACCGTCACTGGTGCGCCTTGATGCAGATTAACCCCTTGTCAGCCTGCGTTGCGCTTGAGCGCACGCGCCAACGCCTCAGCCAGTGCGCCAGTCATCGGCGCTTCACGCGCTGGCTTGCCGCCCGTCGGCGCGGGACGGCCGCGATCGCGCCCGCCTTCACCGGTGCGCTGGTCAAAGGTGCCTGGACCTCGGCCTGCGCCGGGGCGACGGTCCGATGAGGTGGCGCGCCGGCTGCCCGATGAAGGCCCGGTCCGTCCTGCCGCGTCGGGGCGACGATCCGATGATCTAGCACGCCGGCCCTCGGATGAAGGTTGCGCCGCGCCTGCTTCGCCGGAGCGCTGGTCCGGGCTTCCTGGGCCCCAGCCCCCGGACAAAGGCGCTCCGGGGCGGACTGCGCCGGGGCGGCGATCCGATGGTGCTGCAACGCGCCGGCTGCCGGATGATGGCGTCGGTACCGTACCGGTGGACGCTCGTGTTCCGGCACCTGCACCGGGACGGCGGCCCGCCTGCGGCGCCTCGTCCAGGCGCATGCTCAGGGCGATGCGCTTGCGCTTCTCGTCCACCTCCAGCACCTTGACCTTGACCACGTCACCGGCCTTGACCACGTCGCGCGGATCCTTGACGAACCTGTGCGACAACGCCGAGATGTGCACCAGCCCATCCTGATGCACGCCCACGTCGACGAAGGCGCCGAAGTTGGTGACGTTGGTCACGACGCCCTCGAGCTGCATGCCCGGCTGCAGATCCTTCAAACCCTCCACTCCTTCCTTGAAGGCAGCGGTCTTGAACTGCGGTCGCGGATCACGTCCCGGCTTCTCCAGCTCGCGCACGATATCCTGCACCGTGGGCAAGCCGAAACGCTCGTCGGTGTAGCGCTGCAGCTCGAGCCCCTTCAGCACTTCGGCATTGCCCATCACTTCGGGCAGCGAGCGCCGGATGTCGTCGAGGATGCGTTCCACCACCGGATAGGCTTCCGGGTGCACGGCGGAAGCATCCAGCGGATTGTCGCCGTGCACGATGCGCAGAAAGCCGGCGGCCTGCTCGAACGTCTTCGACCCCATGCGCGGCACGCTCTTCAGTCCCTCGCGATCGGCAAACGGCCCGTGCTCGTCGCGATGACGCACGATGTTCTCCGCCAGCGCCGAGGACAAGCCGGAGATGTGCGCGAGCAGCGCCACGGAAGCGGTGTTGACGTCCACACCCACGGCGTTCACGCAGTCCTCCACTACTGCATCGAGGCTGCGTGCCAGCCTGGTCTGATTGACGTCGTGCTGATACTGGCCCACCCCGATCGACTTCGGCTCGATCTTCACCAGTTCGGCAAGCGGATCCTGCAGGCGGCGGGCGATGGAGACGGCGCCGCGCAGCGAGACGTCGAGGTTGGGGAATTCGGCGGCCGCCGTTTCCGAGGCGGAATAGACCGAGGCGCCGGCCTCCGATACGATGACCTTGGTGGGCTTGGGCGCAGGCAGCTGGGCCAGCATGTCGGCCACCAGCTTCTCCGTCTCGCGGCTGCCGGTGCCGTTGCCGATGGCGATCAGCTCGACCTTGTGCTTGCGGACGAGGCTGGCGAGCTCGGCCTGCGTGCCGCGCACGTCGTTCTTCGGCGGGAAGGGATAGACGGTCGTCGTCTCCAGCACCTTGCCGGTATTGTCGATGACGGCGACCTTGACGCCGGTGCGGATGCCCGGATCGAGGCCCATCGTGGCGCGCGTGCCGGCGGGCGCGGCGAGCAAGAGGTCCTTGAGGTTGCGGGCGAAGACGCGGATCGCTTCCTCCTCGGCCCGTTCGCGCATCTCGCGCATCAGGTCGAGCGAGAGCGACATGGAGAGTTTCACCCGCCAGGTCCAGCCGATCACCTCGGCCAGCCACTTGTCGCCGGGCTTCGTGCCGATGGCAT
>JAHCKU010000148.1 GCA_026125625.1 Burkholderiales bacterium
GCACACCAGCAGTTGCAGCAGCACGTCGGAGCCGTAGACACGGCTCATGAACAGGCGCTCGAACACCAGTGCAAACAGCCCTACGCCGAGCGCAGCGCCGAGCACGGCCAGGGCATAGTTGCCTGAGACGGTGTAGACCGTATAGGCGAAGTACGCGCCCAGCATGTACAGGGAGCCATGCATGAAGTTGATCACCTTCAGCGTGCCGAAGATCAGCGACAGGCCGGCTGCCACCAGAAACAGCAGCATGCCGCTGATGAGGCCGCCGGTGGCCTGCGTGACGACGCAGGACGCAGAGGTGAAGCAGGACAGCAGTGCCTGAAGATCCAAGGAGGACTCCCGCAGGAAGCGCGGCCGGGCAAACACACCGCCCTGCCGCGCGATAGCTGATGCGAGAGCCGCTTACGCGTATCCCATCTTCTTTTTCCACTCCGCCTCGTGCTGGAGGACGGTCTTCCAGTCCCCTGGCACGATGTCGGGCACGTACGGCTCCTTGGGAATGGTCGTGCCCCAGCCCATGGCATAGCCGATGACGGTCTGATCCTCTGCCCGCATGGTCACCGTGCCATCGGCGCCGAAGGGCGAGTCGATCTTCATGCCGCGCAAGGCTTCCGCCAGCTTGGCCGAATCGCTCGAGCGCGTCTTGTTCATCGCCGCGAACAGGAAGTGCATCGCCAATGCGTTCTCCCACGACCAGTTGGTCGGGTAGTCGCGGTACCGGGCCTTGTATGCATCGGCCCAGCGCATGTTGTCCGCACCGGTGGGATAAGTCCTGAGATAGCGGGTTGCCGAATGGATGCCGGTGGGAAGGTTCTTCACCGCGGTAAGCGTGGTGTAGTCGGCCATGTTGATGGCGAACAGGCTGGTCTGCGCGAACAGGCCGTAGATGCTCGACTGATCGACGAAGGACACCAGGTCACCGGCCCACAACGCCGAGTACAGCGCTTGCGGTTTGGTCTGCAGAATCTTGGTGATGTTCTCGGTGTAGTCGGGCTGGAACAGCTTCGGCCAGGTCTCACCCACCAGCTCCACCTGCGGATTGAAGCGCTTCAGATACTCCATGAACAGGGAGGTGTTGTCGCGCCCGTACGCATAGTCGGGGGAGCAGCTCATCCAGGTCTTCAGACCCTTGGCCTTGGCCACGCCGCCGGCATAGGCCGCACTGACGATCGCATCGTGGATGCCCTGCCGTGCGGCGCGAAAGGAGGTGGGGACACGGATCTTCGGATCCGCCGACAGCGAGGAAGTTTCGGAATTGGTGTGGATGCAAAGCACTTTCAGCTCGCGGATGACTTCCTGCACCGCGAATGCACCGGCCGATGATTCGGCACTGATGATGATCTCGCATCCCTCGCTGTTGATGAGATGGCGGGTGATGTTGGCGGCCTCGTCGGGCTTGCCCTTGGAATCACGTGCGATGATCTCCAGCTTGCGGCCGCCCAGCCCGCCGGCGGCATTGAACTTCTCCACCTCCAACAGGATCGCATTACGCGAAGAGATGCCCAGCTGCGCGACACGGCCGGAAAGAATGGTCGGCACGCCGACGCGGATGGGCTTGCTCTGCGCACGCGAGATGAACGGGAAGCCGAGCCCGGCGGACGCGGCCAGTGCACCAGCACCACCCAGGAACCGTCGACGCTTTGCCGCGGATGATGAAATATCGGACATCGAATGGTCTCCTCCCCAATTTTTTGGGTGATATGGCCTGATGTGGCCTTGATTCCCCTGCCATGGATAGCTTATCGGATAACGGCTTGCTCCGTGGCGCCGGCACCGCATTGCGGATCCGCGAACCGGCGTCGTGCAGCAAGGACTGGTATGGGGCAACGCAGCCTGCTACGCTGTTTCGACCAACGATAAGGAGAACGCGATCCATGCTCAAGCGTCTGCTTGCCCGTTCTGCCCGTTTTCTGGGCCTGGCCATGGGCTTGGCGCTCGCACCGTGCATATCGGCGCAGACCCTGCCGAAGGTCGTGTTTCTCACCAACTGGTATGCGCAGGCGGAGCATGGCGGCTTCTACCAGGCGCTCGCGGAAGGTATATACCGCAAGTACGAGTTGGACGTGGACATACGCATGGGTGGGCCGCAGGTCAACGTGATCCAGCTGTTGCTGGCAGGCCAGGCGGACCTGGTCATGGGTTACGACCTGCAGATCGTCAAGCTCGTCGAGCAGGGATTGCCGGTCGTGACCGTGGCGGCGACGTTCCAGAAGGATCCTGCGGTCCTGATCGCACACCCAGACGTCAAAGCGCTCCCCGATCTCAAAACCCGAACGCTTCTCATCGGTCAGGCGAGCGAAACCACCTTCTGGCCATGGCTGAAGGCCAAATTCGGATTCAGCGACGCGCAGAAGCGGCCCTATGCATTCAGCGTCCAGCAGTTCCTGGTCGACAAGAACGTTGCCCAGCAGGGCTACGCCACTTCCGAGCCCTACTCGGTGGAGAAGGGCGGCGTGAAGCCGAACGTGTTCCTGCTGGCCGACGCGGGCTATCCCCCCTACGCGCAGACGATCGTGACATTGCAGAAGACCGTGCTCGAGCGGCCGGACCTGATTCGCAAGTTCGTGCAGGCATCCGCCGAGGGCTGGAAGAGCTATCTGAACAACCCTGCACCCGGAAACGCGCTGATCAAGAAAGCCAATCCGCAGATGGAAGACGAGCTGCTGGCGTACGGCCTGCACAAGATGAAGGAATTCGGGCTGGTCACCGGCGGGGATGCAAAGACCCTGGGAATTCTCACCATGACCGACGTCCGCTGGCAGCAGACCTTCGAATTCATGACCGAGGCCGGGATGACCAGTCCCGCGACCGAATATCGCAAGGCGTACACGCTGGAGTTCGTCAAGGCGGTGAAGGTGTTGCCCTGAAACGGTCTTGCGCGAGGCGGCCGGAGATGCATGCTCCGGCTGCAGGAAATTCGACGGTCAGACCACCCGCCGCTCATGCCTCCGGCTGCGAGCAAGCATGATCCCTGCGAAGCTCACGGCCACCAGCAAAAGACTCCCTGGCTCTGGAACCACGGTGGCGAACATTGCGTTGCCCAGGATTCGGTGTGCCCTGGCGGTGGGATGGATATCGTCCCAGAACAGATAGCTGTCGGGATCGTCGCACGGCGCACCGATCGGAAAAGGACCGGCGGTCGGCAGACAGGCATCGGTCACATTGGTGAATCCAAAGGCGCCGCCGACTGCCTGTTCGATGAGATGGTTGGCGTCGAACAGCTTGATACGTGTAGCAGGATTGGCGCCGGCCAACGCCGCATAGAACTCGGCATCCAGGAACTCGCTCGAGAAGGCGGCGAGAAACAACTCGAGCAGAGGGGCATAGGCAGGGGGTGTGAACGGCAGATGCGCGAAATTCGGCAGATTCCCGACCAGCATCGTGCGCGCACCCGCCTGCGCCAGCGTCAGAATCTCGTTCTGGGCGTTTTGCGCTGCGGCAACGCCTGCGGCGAAGAACAGCGATGACAGCAGCGATGGATCATCCGGTGGATCGATCTGGAACTGGAAGGCCAGAGAAAGCGCGTCGTTGGAACCGGCCCATAGCACGAACAGTGACGAGGCCAGCGACGACGGCGCGAGGCCGCGGCTAACGAAAGTATCGACCTGGTGGCTGAGCCCCCTCCCGGCAAGCGGTTTGATGCTGTCGATGCCAAGGCCGTATCCGTAGGCGCTCCCGGCCGCGTTCTCGCCGTGGGAAGTGGCGCCGCTGGTCGCAAAATTGTTTCCGCCCGACTCCGAAGCAACGAGCGGCAGTCCGAGGCGCTGCGCCAGGACCTGGGACGCTACCGGCCCGTTGCTGAAAGCCTGCGCGTAGGGACCTGACAAGGGGTAAGTGCCGCCTGTCAGGATATAGGAGTTGCCGGAGTCCAGCAGGCTGTCTCCGAACACGTAGAGGCCGTCGAACGGCCCGGCTTGTACCGAAAACGAAAAGGAAATAGCACCGATCACCCAAGCTACTGCATACGTCAGCTTTCGCACCACACTCTGCATCGTCGTTCCCAGCCCCCATAGCATGTCCGGCCGTCTGGCCAGGGCGACAGATTGACATGAACTCGACAAATGTCAAAGCATTGCCGCACTCGACAGGGCAGTTGCCGAGATGCGCAAATGATCCGGCCACGCCCAGACCGGTCGGTGCCGGAACTCGGCACGGCAACGGCACGATGCACAGTGGTCAAACCCTACACGTCGCCTGAAGTCTGCGAGCAGTCGAGCCGATAAGGATTCGACCCCCCGTCAGGAGATACTCCATGTCGATCATCGACCTGCTGCCGAGTGAAACGCCGATCAAAGCCTTTCCGCCCGGCGAAGTCGTGTTTACCCAGGGCGATCCGGGTGGGGTCATGTTCGTGGTCATCGAAGGAGAGATCGACGTGCTGCTGGACGGGAAGCTGATCGAGACGGTACGCAGCGGCAGCGTCTTCGGGGAGATGGCCTTGATCGACGCCTGCCCGCGCAGCGCCACCGCCATCTCGCGCACGCGCTGCCTGCTCAGCCCGATAGACGAGATGCGCTTCCAGGATCTGATCGTGCGCGAGCCGGAATTCGCACTGATGGTGATGCGCATCCTGGCGCGACGCCTGCGCCGCATGGATGTCGCGCACTGAAGCTGCCGCCCGCCGCCGTGACCACGTCCGACTTTTCCACCCTCCTCCGCTCGATGACGGCGGCAGTGTGCCGCGGCGACGGCCGCAGCGCCGCACGCTGCTTCACGCCGGACGGCGTCTATCACGATCACTTCTACGGTGAATTCGCCGGCCGCGATGCCATCGAGCGCATGGTGCTCGACTACTTTCATCGCGATGCGGAACGCATGAAGTGGGAGGTGATGGATCCATGCAGCGACGGCGAGTTGGGCTACGCGCGCTACGCGTTCAGCTATACCGCGCGCATTGCCGGCAGCGAAGGCCGGCGCGTGGCCTATACCGGCATGCTGCGCTGCCGGCTGGAGGATGGCCACATCGCGCACTACTGCGAGATGTTCGACCGCGGACCGGTCCTGCTTCAGCTCGGCTTCGGCGACGCGCGCATCCTCAAATCGCTGCGCAAATCCGTTTCCTAGCGAAGTCTCTCATCGGTGCGCATGGCAGCGCGCAATAGCGCTGTCAGCTTTCTCGCCGCGAGCCACAGTCTCCGCAATGGAGGCGTTACGGCGGACTTCCCCTCCTATTCAAGGAGGGGTATGCCCCTTCGGGGCATGGACCCGCGAAGCGGGCGGGGTGGTTGCATCACCCCCACACCACCCCGGCGGCTGCGCCGCCACCCCGCCTCATGAGAGGCGGGGAAGACCATCGGCACTGCACGCTACACGATGCCGTCGTCACGCAGTTCGCCGATCGTCTCGGGCTGCAACGCGAGCCATTCCTGCAGCACTTCCTCGCTGTGCTGGCCGAGCAGCGGCGGCGGGTGCTGCAAGCGCATCGGCGATTCGCCGAACTGCACGGTGAATCCCTGCATCGGTACCGTGCCAGCCTTGGGGTGCTGCATTTCCAGGATCCGTCCGCGCTGCGCGAGATGCGGATCGTCGACCAGATCCGCCACGCGCGCGACCTTGGCGCAAGGCACACCGATCGCCTGCAGCGCATCGAGCAATTGCGCCGTGGTCAGCGTCGTGGTCCATTCACCGATGAAGGTCTCGAGCGCGGCCGCGTTGGACAGACGCGCCCCGTTATCGGCAAAGCGCGCATCGTCCGCCAGCTCCGGTCGTCCCATACTGCGCGTCAGCGCGCGGAACATCGGCTCGCCCACGCTGGCCAGATGCACCCACTCGCCATCGCGAGTCGGAAAGGTGTTGGCGGGGGCGCTGTAGCGATCACGGTTGCCGTGCCGGGTCATGGTGCGGCCGAGCAGCATCTGCTCTGGAATGGCGGTCATCAGCATCGACATGGCCGAATCGAGCAGAGCCACGTCCACCACCTGGCCGCGGCCGCTGCGCTCGCGTGCCTGCAGCGCGCCGAGCGTACCGATCGTGGCATACAGGCCGGTGGAGTAGTCCACGACGTAGGTGCCGGCCATGGTCGGGCGGCCGTCGGCGTCGCCGGTGATGTCCATCAGTCCGCTCATGCTCTGAGCGATGACGTCGAAGCAGGGCTTGCCGGCCAGCGGGCCGCTCTGGCCGAAGCCCGAGATGCGGGTGACGATCAGGCGCGGATTGATACCTTGCAGGGTGTCGTGATCGAAGCCCATCTTTTCCAGCGTGCCGGCCACGTAGTTCTCGATCAGCACGTCGGCCTTGCCCAGCAGTTCCCCGAGTATCGCCTTGCCGCGCTCGCTGCGCAGATCGAGCGTGAGGCTGCGCTTGTTGCGGTTGAAGACCATGGTGTAGAGGCTCTCGCCCTCGACGAACGGGCCGAAGCCGCGGCTGTTCTCGCCGCGTCCCGGTGGCTCGACCTTGATGACGTCCGCACCCATGTCGCCCAGCAGCATGGCGCAGTAGGGTCCGGCGATGAAGCGTGACAGGTCGAGGACGCGGACGCCGGTGAGCGGTCCGGCAGTGTGTGTTTGGCTTTTCACGGGATCGGGTTGTGACATCGGTTGTTCCGAATACGTATCAGGCGATGGTAGCGCGGTGCTCTATTCTGATTCTGGATTCCGGCTTTCGCCGGAATGACGGGAGAGTAGGCTTCGCCGGAATCACGGGAGGGCAGGTATGATGAAGCAGAGATCGTCGCCCTGGCGAAGGCCGGGGCGAGGTCTTTTGCGTCTCTCCGGGAGGATGCTTCCACTGCCTGGATTCCGGCTTTCGCCGGAATGACGAGGGGGCAAGCTTTCGCCGGAATGGCGAGAGGATAAGCTTTCGCCGGAATGACGAGAGGAGGGTTTCACGAGCATATGGCATGATGCCTCAATGGATCATGCTCCCGATACGCAAACCACTGCACCCCATGCAACCGGTGCGCCCCTGCTGCGTGCACATGGCCTGACCAAGCACTATGGCGGCCTGCGCGCGGTGCACGAAGCCACGCTCGATCTCTACGCCGGCGAAGTGGTGGCGCTGGTGGGGGACAACGGCGCCGGCAAGTCGACCTTCGTCAAGATGCTCTCCGGTGTGGTCACACCCGATGGCGGCAGCATCGCCCTGCATGGGCGCGCGGTGCGCTTCGCCGTGCCGGCGCAGGCGCGCGCGGCGGGCATCGAGACGCTGCATCAGAACCTGGCGCTGGTGGATGTCTTCGACGTCGCCGAGAACATCTTCCTCGGCCGCGAGCTGATCAGGCGGCGATTCGGCCTCTTTCCCGTGCTGGACAAGGCGACGATGCGTGCCCGTACCCGCGATCTGCTGCAACGCATCGGTGCCAATCTGCCGTTCATCGATCGGCCTGTGCGCGCCATGTCCGGCGGCCAACGCCAGGCGGTGGCCATCG
>JAHCKU010000149.1 GCA_026125625.1 Burkholderiales bacterium
GGGTAGCCACGCTGGTCACCCTGGCCGAAGACGGCCACTTTCTTGCCAGCCAGATCGAGCGTATCCAGCTCGTCCCACACGTTCTTCCAGTCTTCCTGAATTTCACCGATGTCCCAGGTGGGAATGCCGAGCACGAGGTACTCGTACTGCTCCATGCTCTTGATCGCCTCGGAATACACGTTGAGAAGGTTCACTTCATGACCGGCCGCCTGCAGGAGTTGCTGAATGCGCTCTGCGGCAGACTCGGTGTTACCCGTGGAGGAACCAAAAAACAAACCAATCGTAGCCATGCTGCTCCTGTTTAGATATGTATTGAATCGAGCCAAGTGTAGGAGCGCAGGCAGCAATAATCTAGGTTATTGTGCGAACCCTATGTTCAACTGCTATCAAAAATTCGTCTGACTAGTGACGCTGTAGCAAGTCTTGCAGCGCGGGGCCAAGCTCTGGATAGGTGAAGTTGAAGCCAGACTGCAACAGACGCATGGGCACCGCGCGCTGGCCATCCAGCACCACGGTGGACACTTCGCCCAGAGCCAGCTCAAGCGCAAAGCGCGGCGCGGGCAGCCAACTGGGGCGGCGCATCACGCGCCCCAGCGTGGCGGCGAACTCGCGATTAGGCTGCGGATATGGCGCACTGATGTTGAAGATGCCCTTGGTGCGCTCGGTGGTGAGCAAGAAGCGCAATGCGGCGATGTAATCTTCGATATGGATCCACGGATAGTACTGCTGCCCGTTGCCAAACCAGCCGCCCGCAAAAAGCCGGAATGGCAGAACCAGCAACGGGAACGCCCCACCTTCCAGCGTCAACGGTAAGCCGGTGCGCAGCACCACGCGGCGCACGCCGAGGCTCTCGGCCTCCTGCGTGCTAGCCTCCCACTGCTGGCACACGCCCGCCAGGAAGTCTGTGCCGGCTGGCGCATCCTCGGCCACCGGCTCCGAACCGTGCGGGCCGTAGTACCCCACGGCGGAAGCTTGCAGCAGCGTGCGCGGTTTAGCCGCCGCGGCACGCAAAGCTTCCATCACCGCCTGGCCGGCATGCACGCGGCTTTCTAAAATTAGTTGCTTGCGCTTGGGCGTCCAGCGACTGGGCAGAAAGCCATCGCCTTTGATACTGGCGCCAGCCAGGTTAACAATGGCGTCGGCCGCATCGGCGTGCGCCTGCCAGCCGGCTGCGGTGCGGCCGTCCCAGGCGGCGGCCTGTACGCCAGCGGGCAGGCCGCTGATACGCTCAGGATTGCGGCTGAGAATGGTGACCTGGTGACCTTCAGCGGCCAGACTGGCCGCCAGGCGGCGGCCAATCAGGCCGCTGCCGCCGGTGATGAGTACGTTCATTTTTGAGCCTCCTTGATGTGCAGCAACTCGGCTTTTTCGTCATCTGGCAGGAAGGCCAGCCCCAGTGCATTTCGTTGGGCCTGGTGAATGTGCTCCAGGGTCAGCCCGGCTTGCGGGGCGGCTACATCATATTCGTAAGGCAAGGTGATGGCGCTGATGCCGGGGTCATCCGAGTTGATCGTAGCCAAAACGCCCGCATCCAACTGGGCCTTGAGCGGGTGGGCGGCATAGTTGGGCACCGTGCTGGTCTGCACGTTGCTGGTGAGGTTGGCCTCCACCCCAATACGGTGCTCTACAAGGTATTCGATTAGCGCCGGGTCATCGGTAGCGCGCACCCCGTGGCCAATACGGGTGGCGCCCAGCTCGCGCACAGCCTGCCAGATGCTTTCTGCGCCAGCCGCCTCACCAGCATGCACCGTGATGTGCATGCCAGCCTCACGTGCCAGGCGGAAGTGCTCCACGAACAGGCTGCCGGGGAAGTTGCCCTCATCGCCAGCCAGATCCAAGGCTACGAAGTGTTGCTTATTGGCCAACAGGGCTTGAAGCTCGGCCATGCCCTGCTCCACCCCGTTGTGACGGCTAATAATGCCGATCAGGTTGGCTTTGACGCCGGTATCGGCGACGCCACGCTGCACGCCAGCCGCTACGGCGGCACACAGCTCGGCTGCGTCCAGAGCGTGGGCGCTGGCCATGAAGGCCGGGCTAAAACGCAACTCAATATAGTCAATGCCCTCGGCGTGCGCGTCGAGCAGGTTCTCGTAGGCAACGCGCTCCACGGCGGCATAGTCCACCAATACGCCCACCATCCATTTGAAGCGGGCGATGAACGCCATCAGACCGGGCTGCGCCTCCTGCACTTGCACATGCGGGCGCAGCGTGTCCAGCTCCCAGGCGGGCAGCGGCAGGTTGTGCTGCCGGCCGAGATCAAGGATGGTTTGCAAACGCACGCTGCCATCCAGATGGCGGTGCAGGTCGATCAGTGGCAGGCTGGGATGGATGTTGGTCATAAGCCAATTATGACGCAAAGTTAAAACAAAGAAGCGGCGCAAATTGCGCCGCTTCTTTGCGACAACAGAGAAAAGCTACTTCTTGGCAGCTTTCTTGGCGGCCTTCTTGACAGTCTTCTTGACGGTCTTCTTGGCAACCTTCTTCTTTGCAGCTTTCTTCGCGGCCATAGGATGGCTCTCCTCGTCAGTTGACTTGCAGGTACGACTGCCCAGTACTCAAGCAGCGCGCGGGTATCGGACCCGCGCACAACCGCCGGCGCGCCAGGCGCACCGGGACGGATTCGGCAGGGAATACGCGATCGGGGGTTCGCGGTCCCATGGAGACGAAAACACCCGCGACTCGGGGCGTCGCAGGTGTCCGGATGAAGTGGTTCTGGTTTTCGCAGCGGAGACGGTGCCGGCATCCACCTTGTAGAAGTTCGGGGCGGAGGTCTTTTTTATGCTGCGCGTTTTCGCTTTGTGTTGACTCACTCGCATCTGTGGCAACGTCTGTTGGGGCGAAACCTAATCACGCTTTTTTCAACTGTCAACACCCCCGGCGAAAATTTTTCCGGACAGCGGCGGCGGGAATCACCGCGAACATCTCCGCCGGAAGCGTGCGCGGAAACGACGACGGGCATCGACGCGCGCCAACATCGAACGACGCTTCGACGGAAAGCGCATAAAACAAGCCGTTTTCTTTCGCGGTCTTCTCGCGATGCCGGCCAGGCGCGAACGACGCGGTCGACGAACGCGACACCGGGAGCCGCTTCAACGAAGCCGGTCGGGACATGAAAACGGATGCCCCGACGACGGCCTGTTCCGGCATCGCACAACCCGGATTGCGCAGGAACTGCCAAAACTTCCGCCCCGCCGGAGGCGCCGGCGAAGCATCGTTCGGGGTTCGCATGAGAGGTTCCCGGAACGCCCGAACGCTGCACGGGAGACGTTCGCGATCACGGCGGGAATCGATGTCGGCAGAGGATGTGGTGGCGTGGACGGATGCCGACACTCCGTCGCGCGCGGCCCGCGGCGAGGGCCATGTGCCATCGCCGCGGAGGAACCCGGGCTCAGTGCCCGTCGTCTTCAAGCAGCTCGGCGTAGTCGTCCGGGCCGAGCATGTCGTTCAGCTGGTCCGGCTCACTGGCCTCGACCACGAACAGCCAACCTTCGCCATAGGCGTCCTCGTTGATCGTTTCCGGCTTGTCGGCCAGCGCGGCGTTGACCGCGGTGACGGTGCCGGACACCGGCGCGTACACGTCGGACGCCGCCTTCACCGACTCGACCACGGCACAGGCGTTGCCGGCCTCGATGCTGTCGCCGACGGCGGGCAGTTCGACGTAGACCAGGTCGCCCAGCAGCCCTTGCGCGTGGTCGGAGATGCCGATGGTCACCTTGCCGTCGCCTTCGACGCGGGCCCATTCGTGGGACTTCAGGAACTTCAGGTCGCCAGGGATCTCGCTCATCGTGGACTCCGGATCATGCAGGTCGTGGTGGAGGTGGGGATTAGTGTAGCGAAGCGCGCCGCCGATGCATCCACCGGCGCGCAACGGCTGCCGCGGTCAGAGCGCCGCACCGTCGCGGACGAACGGGAACCTGGCCACCCGCACGGGCACTTCCCGGCCGCGGATGTCGACGCGCACCCCCCCGGACACGTCGCCGGCGGGCACCCGCGCGAACGCGATCGCCTTGCCGATCGTCGGCGAGAAGGTGCCGGAGAGGATCTCGCCCTCGCCCTGCGCGGTCAGCACTTTCTGCCCGTGCCGCAGCACGCCCTTCTCGTCCATCACCAGGCCGATCATCTGCCGCGGCACGCCGTCGCGCTGCTGGCGCTCCAGCGCGTCGCGGCCGTTGAATGCACGGCCTTCGTCGAGCGCGACCGTCCAGCCGAGCGCGGCTTCATAGGGGGTGACGGATTCGTCCATGTCCTGGCCGTAGAGGTTCATGCCGGCCTCCAGGCGCAGGGTGTCGCGCGCGCCGAGTCCGGCCGGCTTCACGCCTGCCTCGAGCAGTGCGTTCCACAGCGCGACCGCGTGCGCCTCGGGCACGACGATCTCAAAGCCGTCCTCGCCCGTGTAGCCGGTGCGGGCGACGAACAGGTCGCCGAACGCCGTGCCGGGGAGTTCGGCGGCCGAGAACTTGACCAGCTTGCCGGTGCGCGCGGCGTCGGCGTCGCCGAGCAGGCCGAGCACGCGCTCGCGCGCGGTCGGCCCCTGCACCGCGATCATCGACAGCTCCGGGCGCTCGGCCACCCCGATGCCGAACGGCTCGGCCTGCGCGACGATCCACGCCAGGTCCTTGTCGCGGGTGGCGGCGTTCACCACCAGGCGGAACCAGTCCTCGGCGAGGTAATAGACGATCAGGTCGTCGATCACGCCGCCCTGCGCATTCAGCATGCAGGTGTACAGCGCCTTGCCCGGCTTGAGCAGCTTGTCGACCGAGTTGGCAACCAGCCGGCGCAGGAACGGGCGCACCTGGCCGCCGCGCAGGTCGACGACGGTCATGTGGCTGACGTCGAACATGCCGGCGTCGCGGCGCACCTGGTGGTGCTCCTCGATCTGCGAGCCGTAGTGGATCGGCATGTCCCAGCCGCCAAAGTCGACCATCTTCGCCCCGAGTGCGCGATGGGTGTCGTTGAGGATGGTCTTGCTGGTCATGGCGATCTCCGCACGGCGATCCCGCCATTATCCCGCGCCGGCACGCCGTTCGGCTACGCGCGGCGGGACGCGAACGCGCCCGCGAAGGCCATCGCCCCGCTGCCGTGGGGAACGGCGGGCGGGCTCGCGCCGGGTACCGCGCAGCGCCCGCATCCGCCGGTGTTTCGGGCTGTCAGGCCGGTTCGACCCGAAGCGTCATGCCGTCCACCGCCACCACCTTCACCGGCGCGCCCACCGGCAGTTCGGGGCCGGCCACGTCCCAGAACGCGTCGCCGATCTTCACCCGGCCGACGCCGGAGACGATGGCGCGCTCCAGCACCACCGTGCGCCCGACGTGCTGCAGCGCACGCTGGTTCAGGGTCGGCCGGTCGCTCTGGCGCTCGTGGCCACGGCCACGCACGAACTTGCGGTAGACCTGTATCGACACGAAGCTGAGCACCACGAACGCCGCGATCTGCGCGAGCACCGGGATGCCCGGCACCAGCAGCACGCCAAGGAACACCGCGGTCGCGGCAAAGCCCATCCACAGCATGAAGGCGCCCGGCGCCAGCGCTTCGGCCGCGAACAGCAGCAGCGCGACCGCCGCCCAGGCCACCACGTCCCAGCGCAGGTCCATGGCTCAGCCTCCGGTCGGGAAGGTGGCGCGCGGCGGCGGCGGCGGATTGCCGCGCGGGGTCGACTGCTGCCTGCCGAGCGCCTCCTTGGCCAGCTCCGCGACGCCGGCGATCGATCCGATGACGCCGCTGGCCTCCATCGGCATCAGCACGAACTTCTGGTTCGGCGCGGCCGCCAGTTCCCTGAACGCCTCGACGTACTTCTGCGCGACGAAGTAGTTGATGGCCTGCACGTCACCCTGCGCGATCGCTTCGGACACCATCGTGGTGGCCTTCGCCTCCGCCTCGGCCAGCCGCTCGCGCGCCTCGGCCTCGCGGAACGCGGCCTCCCTCTGGCCCTCGGCCTCGAGGATCGCCGCCTGCTTTTCGCCCTCGGCACGCAGGATCTCGGACTGGCGATGCCCCTCGGCTTCGAGGATCACCGCGCGGCGGTCGCGCTCGGCCTTCATCTGGCGGGCCATCGCATCAACCAGGTCGCGCGGCGGCTGGATGTCGCGGATCTCGATGCGGGTCACCTTCACGCCCCAGGGATTGGTGGCGTGGTCGACCACGTTCAGCAGCTGCGCATTGATCGTCTCGCGCTGGCTGAGCGATTCGTCGAGGTCCATCGAGCCGATCACGGTGCGGATGTTGGTCTGCACCAGGGCGATCATGGCGATTTCGAGGTTGGACACTTCGTAGGCGGCCTTGGCCGCATCCAGCACCTGGAAAAACACCACGCCGTCGACCTTCACCACCGCATTGTCCTTGGTGATGACGTCCTGGCTGGGCACGTCCAGCACCTGCTCCATCATGTTGATCTTGCGGCCGACGCCGTAGACCACCGGGATCAGGAAGTGCAGGCCGGGGCTCATGGTGTGGGTGTACTTGCCGAAGCGCTCGACCGTCCATTCGTAGCCCTGCGGCACCATGCGCACGGTCTTGAACAGGATGACGATGCCGGCCACCAGCAGCACCACCGCGAGAAACATGCCTCCGCCCATGGGATTCCCCTCCTTCGTCTGCAGGCCACGAGTATAGGTGCCAGACCCGTCCCGGGGGCCGGATGTGACCAGGCTGCGACGCTTTCGCCCGCGGCCGCATCCACAATGGGGAATGCCGCCGGAAACCCGCCCCGCGTCCAGCTTCGCCATCGAGGTGCCCGGCACCCTGCTGGCGCGTGCGCGCGCCGGCGACCGTGCGGCCTTCGAACAGGTCTACCGCTGGTTCGAACGCCCGGTGTTCACCCTGGCGCTGCGCATCTGCGGCGACCGCGAGGAGGCTTCGGAAGTGCTGCAGGACACCATGCTCAAGGTGATCGACCGGATCCGCGACTTCCGCGGCGACTGCCCGTTCTGGGGCTGGCTGCGGCAGATCGCGGTCAACGAGGCGCTGATGCGCGTGCGCCGCGTGCGCAGCCATCCCGATGGCCTCGACCTGGACGCGCACGAACCCGCCGACGACCTGCAGCCACCGCCGCCGGCCGCCGCCGATGCCGCGCTGCTGCAGCGTGCGCTGGCCGGCCTGCCCGCGAGTACCCGCAGCGTGCTGTGGCTGTACCACGCCGAGGGCTACACGCACGAGGAGATCGCCGCGCTGATGGAGCGCACGGCGAGTTTCTCCAAGTCCCAGCTCGCGCGCGGCACCCGCCGCCTGCGCGCGCTGCTGGAACCCGAGACCCGAACGGACCGGGAGCCCGTCCATGCCTGACACCATCCAGCCCCCGCAGGCACCGCGCGACTGGCGCGAGGCGTTCGCGGCGCTGCCGCAGGACACGCCGCCGGCC
>JAHCKU010000015.1 GCA_026125625.1 Burkholderiales bacterium
TCCCCAGCGGGCAGCGGCGATCGTCGGGCCGAATCCGCGCACCCCTTGCGGTGGATAGCGCAGCGCGGCAACTGCAGCGGCGGCTTCACTCCTGGTGTTGACCGTCGGGGTGACTACGCCCATGGCGCCGACGTCGAGCACGGGCTTGGCCAGCCAGTGATGGTTCCAGGGAATGCGCACCAGCGGTACGGTGGGCGTGCCTTTGGTCGCATCGATCATCAGCTGCACGGTCTCGATGCCGATGGGGCTATGTTCCATGTCGATCCACAGCCAGTCGAATCCGGCATGCGCGAGCAAACTTACCAACGGTGGACTCGGCAGCTGCAGGATGGGTCCGATGGCAACCCCGCCCGATCGCAACAGGCTCTTGACGCGATTGATGGGTGCGTTGTCCTGCGCCAGTGCGGGCTGCACCAGCGCGACGGCTATCGCCATGTGAAAGAGCACGCGCAGTATTCGCCGCATGCTGGCGGATATTGAGTGCATCGATCTCCTCCCCCGTATACGACTGTGATGGCCGGCAAAGCGGATTCTGCTCGCAGCCCATACTGCCGGAGTACGCCTGCAAGCCGTGCATCGTACTTCAGTTGAGATGGTTATGGCATGCAGGCATATCGATTTCCAGCGCAAGAAACGGATAGAGCCTGCTCGCGCGTGGCGATATCTTGATGCCGACGATTACGTTCAATCAGGAGTCGGGCATGCATGTACTTGCCAACAAAACAGCCATCGTTACCGGCGCAAGCTCTGGAATCGGTCGCGCCACGGCCGGGCTCTTCGCGCAGGAAGGCGCGCGCGTAGTCGTGGGCGCGCGGCGCCAGCCCGAGTTGCAGGCGTTGGTGGAGGAGATCACCGCATCGGGAGGAAGCGCCGTCGCCCTTGCGGGTGACGTGAAGGACGAAGCCTATGCGGAAGCGCTGGTAAAGCTGGCAGTCGAGCGCTTCGGCGGTCTCGATGTTGCCTTCAACAATGCAGGTACGCTGGGCGAGATGGGGGCGACGCCCGAGGTGTCAGCGCAAGGCTGGCAGGATACGATCGACACCAACCTCACCGGTGCGTTCTTCGCCGCGAAGTATCAGATACCGGCCATGCTCGAGCGAGGCGGCGGATCCTTGGTATTCACCTCCACGTTCGTGGGATACACGGTCGGGTTTCCTGGAGCGGCAGCCTATGCGGCCAGCAAGTCGGGGCTGATCGGCCTGACGCAGGCGCTCGCCGCAGAGTTCGGTCCGCGGAGTGTACGGGTGAACGCCATCCTGCCCGGTGGCACCGACACTGCCATGGCGCGCGCCATGAACGGCAGTGCCGAAGCCTGGGCTTTCGCCGAAAGTCTCCACGCGCTCAAGCGTACTGCTACACCCGAGGAGCAGGCGCGCTCGGTTCTCTACCTGGCTTCCGATGCATCGTCGTTCACGACCGGTACGGCAATGCTGGTCGATGGCGGCGTTTCGATCAATCGGACGTGATAAGGAGCGCGCGCATTAACCCACACCACCCCCGGCCTTTGGCCGGCTCTGACCACCCCGCCGCCTTCGGCGGCACCCCTCCTCGTATGAGGAGGGGAAGACAATTGCAGGGGTATTCCCCTCCTCGCATGAGGAGGGGTGTACCCCTTCGGGGCATAAAGCCGCGAAGCGGCCGGGGTGGTCAGACAGAAGACGGCTGCGGTCCTTCGTAACCTTCGATGATGACGACATCGGCCGTCGACACCGGCTGCCGCAACGCCAGCGCTGCCTGGTATTCCGGAGATTTCCAGCAATCGAGCGCTGCCTGATAGGAAGAGAACTCGAGCACGACGTTGCGGGCTCGGCTCGAGCCCTCGGGAGTTTCGAACTGACCGCCTCGCACCAGGAAGCGTGCGCCGTACTTTCTGAGCGGTTCCGCGTTCGCTGCCACGTAAGCCTTGTAACGCTCCGGATCGGCAACGTCGAGACGTACTATCCAATAACCCTTCGGCACTTCGGTTTTCTCCTTTGTTGTTGCTTCATTTCGGCGTCACCGCTGCGAATCGGGTGACCACCGTTCCTGTGACATCCAGCATGTCGAGATGACCGCCCTGGATGCGATAGCGCTCATATCCTCGAGCGCGCAGAAACTGTTGCGGCTGCTCATGCGGTCACGCAGACCATTACGGCTCCGCCACTTTGGGGCCGCGCTTCATCTCCGCGATGCGTACGATGACGTAGGCGATCAGCGCAAAGACGAAGAACACGAGCAGCAGCCAGGCAATGCCTTGCAGTGCCTCGATCACGGTCCGGTACAGCTCGAGGATCCAGCGCTCGTAGGTCAGCTCGAGCACCGTGGCATCCTTGGTGTGCCGCAACGGGGTAATGTATTTCTCGAGCTCGTAAATGCGCACACCAGCCGAAACACCGACGACCAGAATGGCGAAATTCATGTAGCGCAGCCAGGCGGCGCTGATGTCATCGGCGATGATCCGGTTCAGGATGCGCTCGATCGGCCGGTTGAACATGCGTGCGACCACGAGTGCGACCGTGACCGACACGAGAAACGTCACCAGCAGAAGTGTCAGGAACATGCGAGATCCAATAGCCTGAATCGGGAGCGGCACCGGATTGCGCCGGTCGCTACCGTCCGTTGAACTGATCAACGCGGCGGCGCTCGGTGCTGCCGACGCGTTGCAACAAATACCGCTCTTACTTCAACCGGTAGCGATCCGGCTCCTCGAAGAAGTCGATCACCTTCGACCCGGCCGGTGCTTTTGCGCTGTGCACGACGCCGGGCGGAATGTAATAGGAATCCCCTGGGCCGTACGTGCGTGTTTCGCCGCCGATGGTCAGCTCGACCACGCCCTCTAGCACCGTCCCCCACTGGCCTTCGTGGCTGTGCGGCGGGATCTCCACGTCCTTGAAGATCTGGAAGAACACCAGTTGTCCGTGTTGCGATTGCAGCACGCTGGTTTTGACCTCCGTCGCCGGGTAGGGCAGGTCGGCCTCCGGCAGGCGGGTGATCATGTCTGGAAGTTGCATGTCTCCTCCTGAAGCATTCGGTTGCTCTTCTATATGCGCAAATCGGCACATCGGTATGCGACGGTGCCTATGCCCCTCCCGAAACGTCGATGAACGCGCCGGTGGAATAGGAAGCCTCGTCGGATGTCAGCCAGATAATGGCCTTCGCGACTTCGTCGGCGTAGCCGCCCCGCCGCATTGGCACTGCGTGCTTCACGCGATCCACGCGGCCCGGCTCGCCTCCGCTGGCATGAATGTCAGTGTAGATGAATGCCGGGCGCACGGCGTTCACGCGGATGCCTTCCGCGGCGACTTCCTTGGCGAGGCCGATCGTCAGCGTATCGATCGCCCCTTTGGTGGCGGCATAGTCGACGTACTCGCCCGGCGAGCCGAGGCGGGCGGCTGCGGAAGAGACGTTCACGATCGACCCGCCCCGGCCGCCATGACGGGTGGACATGCGACGCACGGCTTCGCGCGCACAGAGGAAACAGCCGATGACGTTCGCGGCAAACAGGCGATGGAGGCGATCGGCCGACATCTGCTCGACGCGCATCTGCGACTCCAGGATGCCTGCGTTGTTGACCAGCGCGGTGACCCGCCCCAGCTGATCGTCGACCTCGGTGAACAGGCGCACCACGTCGTCTTCGCGCGCGACGTCGGCAGGTACCGCGATCGCACGGCCACCATCGGCTTCGATAGACCTGACCACCGCTTCCGCCGCCGACCGGTCACGCATGTAGTTGACGCACACGCGATAGCCGCGCTGGCCGGCCAGACGTGCCGTGGCCGCGCCGATTCCGCGGCTGGCGCCGGTGACGATGATGACCTTGTCCGTTTCTTTCGCGTTCACGATCGGCGCGTCGTCCATGTCCGAGGGCTCTGGTGCCTATATCGAGCCGATGAATTCCACGAGCAGCTCGTTGACTCGAGAAGGCCTCTCCTGCTGGATCCAATGGCCGGCGTCAGGAAGCAGAACCTTCTTCCTCAGGTTCGGTACAGTCTGCTCGAGGGCATCGTAAGCCGAGCGCCGCGCCGCGATCACCGGGTCGTGTTCGCCGCCGATGAAGAGCGTGGGCTGGCGGAGCGGTGCGCCGCCGAGAAAAGCCGAGCGTTCCCAGTTGCGATCGATGTTGCGATACCAGTTCAGCCCGCCTCGGAAGCCGGTCTTTCGGAAAGCACTTTCGTAGACGTCCAGATCGTTCTCGGTAAGCCACGGCGGCAGCGCATCGGGGACCGACAAGGTATCCATGAAGCGCTTGCCTTTGTCGAAGGTGAGGCGCCAGCGCTCGTCGACCGGACAGTCGCCGGAGGCGCTGTACAGCATGCCGCAGAGGGCAGCGCGCACGTCCGCTTCCATCTCGGTCTCGGCCTTGCCCGGCTCCTGAAAATACAGCTGGTAGAACTGCCTGTCACCCGCTGCACGCGCCATGAGTGCGGTGGGAGGCGACCCGTTCCAGGGACGTTGCAGATAGGGAACGCTCAACAGGGCTACTGCACGGAAGATGTCGGGTCGCAGCAGCGCGCAATGCCAGGCCACCGGTGAGCCCCAGTCGTGACCCACGATGATCGCCTGAGACGCGTCGAGAGCGTGCACCAGTCCGACGATGTCGGCGGTCAGATCGAAGATGTTGTAGGCATCGATCGCCTCGGGCCGGCTGGTGTCTCCATAGCCGCGCTGGTCGGGCGCGACGGCATGAAAGCCGGCAGCGGCCAAGGCCGGCAGCTGATGACGCCAGGAGTACCAGCTCTCCGGGAAACCGTGACAGAGCACCACCAGCGGTCCCTGTCCCTGCTCCGCGATGTGCATCTCGATGCCGTTGGTCTGGACGGTGCGATGTTCGGTGTGCATGGCTTCCTCACCCGCTGTGCGGTACTGGTGCAGTGACCTGCTGCGCCATTTGCTTCAAGTACGGCTCGCCGCAACGGAATGGACCACGCAGTACCTCGCCGTGCACGCGCTATGGCTTCGCGATGTAGTCGGCTTTCTCTGGTTGGTGAATGAACAGGATGCAGTCTTCCGATCCGACGCACCCGTCGCCGTGCATTCCCATCCCAGGCTGAAACACGTAGGAGCCGGGCGGCAGATCCCGCTCCTCGCCGCCCTCGAAGGAATGGCGCCAGATGCCGGTCAGACTGATGCCGTGATAGTCGCCGGTATGAGCGTGGATCGGCGAGACGTATCCAGCAGGAAGCCTGAGCAGCATCGCGTATTCACCTTTGTCGCGGTCTCCCCACAGGATCGCAATCTTTATCGGTGACCCCGGCCGCAGCTCCTGCCATTCCAGTTCATCGGGGGCAGCCATCGTTCCGATCTTCGGCGCATCGGCGGCGTGGACCAGACCAGCCGCGGCGATCAACGAAAGACCCATCAACAGCGATTTTGCAGACATGGCATTCCTCCTCATCGGTATGCTCCCGGACAGGATCGACCAGGTGGCGAGGGATCGGCTTCAATGATTCGTTGCACGGAAATCATATCGTGCCTCATGATGGCTCGATCACGAACCTGCGTAAAGACGATGCAACAATCGGGAATGCTCGAATTCTCGCTCGACTATCGGCCGCCGCTGGATTGGCAGGCGCTGCTGGCTTTCCTTGCGCGGCGCACGATCGCCGGGGTGGAGCACGTGCAGGAAGGCGTGTACTTGCGTACCGTGCGTGTCGACGGTTGCAGCGGCTGGGTGGCAGTGATGCCGGAGCCGGAGCGCCCGGCGTTGAGGGTCGCGGTATCGGACTCGCTCTCACCGGTGCTGCCGGCTGCGCGCGCGCGGGTGCAGCAGGTGTTCGATCTCGACTGCGATCCGCAACACATCGGCGCGGCGCTGGGCGTGCTGGCCTCACGCCGTCCGGGGCTGCGGCTGCCGGGAACCTTCGACGGCTTCGAGGCTGCCGTACGTGCCATTCTGGGACAGCAGATCACGGTGCGTGCCGCGCACACCATTGCCGGCCGCTTCGCCGCGGCGTTCGGCGAACCGATCGAGGCGCCGCATACCGCCTTGCGCTTCGTCTTTCCCACGGCAGCGCGGGTGGCGGCGCTGGTGCCCTCCGACATCGCACAGCTCGGCGTGGTGAGCGCACGTGCCAAGGCGATCATCGCCGTGGCGAGCGCGTTGCACGCGGGTAGTCTGCGCCTCGATTCCGGCGCGCCCGTCGATGCGACGCTGCGCACCTTGCGCAGTCTGCCCGGGATCGGCGAATGGACCGCGCAGTACCTCGCCATGCGCGCGCTGGGCTGGCGCGATGCCTTTCCGCACACCGATTTCGGCGTGCTGAAGGCGCTCGGCGAGAAAGACCCGAAGCGTGCCCTCGCGCATGCCGAGCAGTGGCGGCCGTGGCGTGCCTACGCCGTGATTCATCTCTGGAACTCCCTGGAGGAAATGCAGCCATGACCCGTTTTCTGCGCATGTCTACGCCGCTGGGCAGGATGCTGCTGGTCTCGGACGGTCAGGCACTCACCGGGACTTACTTCACTGGGCAGAAGTACGATGCAACGCCGCAGCCGGACTGGGAAGAGGACGAAGCGCTGCCGGTGTTGTGCCGGGCACGCGAGCAACTCGTGGAGTACTTCGCCGGGGACAGAACGGTGTTCGACCTGCCCCTGGCACTTGCCGGGACCGCTTTCCAGAAGAAAGTGTGGGCTGTGCTGCTCGACATTCCGCATGGAGCAACGCGCAGCTACGGGCAACTGGCACAAATCCTTGGCGCGCATGCGGCGGTACGCGCAGTCGGTGCGGCGGTGGGCCGCAATCCGGTTTCGGTGATCGTGCCGTGCCATCGAGTGATCGGCGCTGATGGCAGTTTGACCGGATACGCGGGTGGGCTGGAGCGCAAGCGCGAATTGCTGGCGCTCGAGGCGAGCGTGGCGATCCAGTCGTTCCGACTGCAGACCGTGGGATGAGGGTGATCCGCTTCAATAATGGTCATGCGAACTTCCGGGCGAAGGCGACGCAGATGACGACGAGACCCGTCGCCGCGATCATGGTCCAGGCGATCGGCTCACGCAGCAGCAAGCCGGCAAGTGCGAGGCCGAGAAACGGTTGCAGCAACTGCAATTGACCGACGCTGGCGATGCCGCCGAGCGCCAGGCCGCGATACCAGAAGACAAAGCCGACCAGCATGCTGAAGATCGAGACATAGGCGAGTCCAAGCCAGGCCGAAACGCCGATGCCTTGCCATGCAGAGGGAAGGGTCATGATCGTCAGCAGCAGCATCAGGGGTGTTGCGAGGAGGAGCGCCCAGGAGATGACCTGCCAGCCTCCGAGGCGGCGCGAGAGCTTTGCCCCTTCTGCATAGCCAAGGCCGCAGAGAATGATGGCGGCGATCATCAATAGGTCGCCGGTCAACGAAGCCGATCCGTCGTTGGAGAACGCGAAGGCAGCGATCGTCCCACTGCCAAGACCCGAAAACAGCCAGAAAAGCGGTTTGGGTCGCTCGCCGCCGCGCAAAACGCCAAAGATGGCCGTAGCCAGCGGCAGCAGGCCGATGAAGACGATCGAATGTGCGGACGTGATGTGCTGAAGGGCCAGCGCCGTCAGCAGCGGAAACCCGATCACCACGCCCAGCGCGACTATCACCAGAGAGGCGAGGTCACCGCGCTCGGGGCGCGCCTGTCGCAGCAACACGAGGAGCGCCGCTGCGAGCAGCGCCGCGATGATGGCGCGAGCGGACGTCAGAAACAGCGGCGTGAACCCCGCCACAGCAACGCGTGTTGCCGGCAGAGAGCCGCTGAAAATGACCACGCCCAACAGGCCGTTGCCCCAACCTTCGATCGATGCTTTCACGTCGTTCATCGCGCCTTGCTTTCGGTACACGACGATAGCCCGTCTCGACTGGCTGAGGCAGCTACAAATCGATACAATTTCGCCAAACTGTATGGATAAAGGTATGCATACACTTGAGTGAGATCTCACAGTCCGGTGACCGGAAAGGAACGCGGACCACTGAAGTGATGAAGGCGATCCGCGCCAAAGTGGCGAGCCGCGCACTCACCGCCGGCGACCGTCTGCCTTCGATCCGCAGCTTCGCTACGCTCATGGGCGTCTCGCCGTCCACGGTGGTGGAAGCCTACGATCGGCTGGCGGCCGAGGGTCTGATCCGGGCCAGACGAGGTTCCGGCTTCTATGTGTCGGCCACCGCGCTCCCGCCCCTGGCTTTGACGGAAGACCAGCCTCAGCGGAATCACGCGGTCGATCCGTTCTGGGTTTCCCGCCAGTCCCTCGATGCCGGCTCATCCGTGCTGAAACCGGGCTGCGGCTGGCTCCCGGCCGAGTGGATGCCGACCGATGCGCTACGTCGGGCCATGCGTTCGCTTGCGCGTGCCGAAGATGCCGTGCTGACCGACTATGGCAGTACACGCGGTTCGCTGGTGCTTCGCCGCATCCTGATGGCGCGTTTTGCCGAGGACGGTATCGAGGTATCCGCCGACCAGCTATTGCTGACGGCATCCGGCACGCAGGCGATCGACCTGATCTGCCGTTTCCTGCTGCGTCCCGGCGACACGGTTCTGGTCGATGATCCCTGCTACTTCAACTTCCGGGCTTTGCTGCGCGCCCACCAGGTGAAAATCGTCAGCGCCCCCTATACGCTGTCGGGTCCGGATATCGCCTGTTTCGAGGCAGTCCTCGCAGCCGAGCGGCCGCGTCTGTATGTGACCAATTCAGCGCTGCACAATCCGACTGGCGCGACGCTCTCGGCGCAGACCGCGCATCGCCTTCTGAACGTCGCCGCCGCGCATGATCTGATGATCGTCGAGGATGACATCTTCGCCGATTTCGAACCGGAGCCCTCGCCGCGGCTGGCCGCGCTCGATGGGTTGAATCGCGTCATCCGCATCGGCAGCTTTTCGAAGACGCTTTCCGGCTCCGCGCGCTGCGGCTACATCGCTGCCCGGCCCGATTGGATCGAGGATCTCGTCAACCTGCAGGTCGCAACCAGCTTTGGCGGGCCGAGTCCGGTGGCGAGCGGGCTGATCGCAGCCGTTCTGGCCGGCGGCGGTTATCGCAAGCATATGGAGGAGCTGAGGCGCCGGTTGGCGCGAGCGCGGCGCGAAACGGCGCAGAAGCTGCAGCGCATCGGGATCGAATCATGGCTCATGCCGCGCGGTGGCTTCAACCTCTGGTGCCGTCTCCCCGAGGGCAGCGACTCGGCAGCCGTGGCGCGCTCGGCGCTCGCGGAGAACGTCGTGCTTGCGCCCGGCAACGTATTCAGCGCTTCACAGTCTGCCGCTGCATTCATGCGTTTCAATGTGGCTCAGTGCGGCGACCCGAAGCTGATGGCAATCCTGCAACGGGCGATGAAGAGATAGCGGTTTTTTCAGCCTGCTAAAGCGTGCGCGTGACCTTCATCAGATGCGGCGGCCGATCCGGATCTCTGCCGCGTGCGCGTCCCAGTTCCGCGACGAACGGATAGGCAGCGTACAGCGCCGATAGAGCCTGCAGGATCGGATGTCCGGCATCCGGCACGCGCACCACGCGTGCAGCCGCCTCGACCGGTCGCGCGTCACCGGACAGCACCAGCACCGGCGCGCCGGCAGCACACAAACGTGCGACAGCCTCGTTCACGCTTGACACCGTGCGATCGTCACCGGCAAACACGATGGCAGGACGCTGCGCGCCTGCGATGGAGATCGGACCATGCAGCAGCTCGGCCGCGCTCAATGCTTCGGCGTGGATGCCGCACACTTCCTTCAATTTGAGTGCCAGCTCCTGCGCGATCGGCAGCGTAGGGCCGCGACCGATCACGAATACGTCATCAGCGGCGGCGAACAGATCCAGCGCATCGCCCCATTCGACTGCCGCGGATCGCGCCATCGCATGCGGGAAATCCTGCAACGCCTCGAGCACGTCGTCATCGCGCGCCCAGGCTGCCACCAGGTGCAGCCCCGCAGTGGCGCTGAGCATGAAGGACTTGGTGGCAGCGGTAGCCGTCTCGCGCCCGGCACCGATCTCGAGCGCCACGTCCGCCACCCGGCTCAGTGCCGAGCCGGGCTGATTGAGCAGTGCCAGCGTGAACGCCCCACCTGCTTTCGCATGCTCGAGTGCCAGGTTGAGGTCCGGGCTTTCACCCGACTGCGAGACGGCCAGCACGCACGCGCGTCCGAGACGCAGCGTCGCGCCGTAGACCGACGCCAGCGACGGCGGCAGCGACGCGGCGGGCAGCCGCAGCCGCATGCCGGCGAGATAAGCGGCGAAGGCCGCGGCGTTGTCGGAGCTGCCGCGCGCAATGGTGGCGAACAGCGCCGGGGACAGCGCATCGAGCGCCGTCACCACGGGTCCGAGCTCCCTGTGCAGACGCTGGAACTGCCGCGCAGCGAGTTGCGGGATCTCCGCGGCTTCGGCTTCGATCAGTGAGCCCAAGGACTTCAGCCGCGCAGTCTGCGCTGGCGTCCGTACAGCAGCATCAGTCCCAGCAGCGTGACGCCGAACACGATCTGCCGGCCGAAGGGCGGAATGTTCAAGGTGGTGAGAATGCTCTGCAGCAGTATGAGGACGATGGCGCCGGCCATGGTGCCGATGTAGCCTCCGCTTCCGCCCGCAAGCGACGTGCCGCCGATCACCACGGCGATGATGGAAGGCAGCATGTACTGATCGCCTGCGCCGATGAATACGTACTCGGTGTAGCCCAGCAGCAGGATGCCGGTGAGGCCGGCGAACAGTCCGCTCAATGCGAACAGCAGCGTACGGGTGAGCCGCACCGGCACACCCGCGAGCGCGGCGGCAGCCTCGTTGGTGCCGATCGCGTACACGTTCAGGCCGAAGGTGGTGCGGCGCAGGACCAAGGTCAGCACCACGCCGATCAGGATCCAGATGAACAGGATGCCGGGCAGGCCGAGCAGCAGCGGCTCGCTCACGATGCGGCTCAACATGGGCGCAGCGCGGCCGGACGGCACGCCGCGCGTGAGCAGCACCAGTCCGCCCTGCACCACGCCGAGCATGCCGAGCGTCATCACCAGCGGCGGAATGCGTAGCCAGGTCACGCCCAGGCCAGTGACCAGTCCGATGCAGAAGGTCGCCAGCAGCACCGTGCCCACCGCCTGCAGCAGATAGGCGTCCTGCTGCTGCATGACGTTGCCGGCGAGGAAGGCGGCGAAGGAGATGATGCCGCCCACCGAGAGGTCGATGCCTTCGCGGCCGCCGAGGATGACCAGGTTCTGGCCGGCCGCCACCACGCCGAGCAGCGCGGCGATGGTGAGCAGCGTGACGATCTGCCGCGGCGAGGCGAAGCCGGGCGAGAGCAGCTCGCCGCCGGCCAGCAGCACCAGGATCGCGAGGATGGCGATCGACAGCGGGCGCTTGAGCAGCGCAAGCATGCGCGCCTGGGTCATGTCTCCTGCCTGCCGCGTGCCATGACCACGCCGCCCGCCAGCGCGGCGAGGATGATCAGGCCCTGGATCAGTCCCTGCCATGCGAACGGCAGTTGCGCGAAGAAAATCACGTTGTTGATCAGGCCGAGAATGAAGGCGCCGAGAATGCTCCCAGCCACGCCGCCGATGCAGCCGCTCAGCGCCGTGCCGCCGAGCACCACCGCGGTGACCGAGGCCAGGGTCAGCGCACCGCCGATGAGCGGATCACCGGAAGCCGTCTCACCCACCAGCGCGAGGCCGGCGAGCGCGGCGAACAGTCCCGACAGCAGGTAGGCGCGCAGGCGCACGCGCGCGACCGGCACCCCGGTCTGATATGCCGCCTGGATGTTGCCGCCGGTGGCGCGCAGCGCCTGGTAGAACCGCGTGCGTGCGATCACGCCAGCGAAGGCGATCGCTGCGAGCAGGATCCACAGCACGGTCGGCACACCGAGCACCGTGCCGGCATAGGCCAGGTAGAACTCCGGCGGCACCTGTCTGCCGGCTTCAGGCAGCACCCATAGCGCGAACCCGGCGAACACGATGCCGGTGGCAAAGGTGGTGACGATGGGTTGGAAGCGCAGGTAGGCGACGCACAGGCCGTTGACTGCGCCGCAGATCAGGCCGACCGCGATGCCCAGCGTGAGACCGGCTGCGATCGACGCACCGGTGCCGCCCATGCCCTCGATGATCGACACCACCACGACGTTGACCACCGACACGATCGCACCCGCCGACAGATCGATGTCCGAGGCGAGCACCACGTAGGTCTGACCGATGGCCACCAGCGCCATGGGCAGGAAGGCAGCGACGTTGGAGGTGGCCACGCCGAACTTCAGGAAGCTCGGCTGCAGGATGGCGTTGACCACGCACAGCACCAGGAACACGACCGCCGCCATCAGGTAGGGATGACGATGTCCGGACAGCCGCAGGGTGGACTTCATCGCCGGTTCCTCATGCCGCAGCCGGCGCGGTGGCATACGCCGCCTCGTACAGCGCCTGACGGTTGCGCTGCTCGCCGGTCAGCTCCGCCACGATGCGCCCGCCGTTGAACACCAGCACGCGATCCGAGATGCCCAGCAGCTCCTCGTCGTCGGAGGAATGCAGCAGGATGCACACGCCCTGGCTGCACAGCTCGTCCATGGTCGAGTACAAGTCCTCCTTGGTCTGGATGTCGATGCCCTTGGTGGGGTCGTCCAGCAGCAGCACGCTGGGATGCGTGGCGAGCCAGCGCGCCAGCACTACCTTCTGCTGGTTGCCGCCGCTCAGCTCGGCCACCGTGGCCTGCAGCGAGGAGAACTTCAGCTTCAGGCGTTCGATGAAGGGTCGTGTCTCGCGCTCGAGGCGTTCGGTCTGCACCACTACCCGGCGCTCGCGCGAGAGCAGGGAGATGACCAGGTTCTCGAAGATCGGTCGGATCGCCATCACGCCGTGACGTGCGCGATCGCCGGAGACGTAGGCGATGGAGCGGCGCATCACGGTGCGCGGTCCCTTCGGCGCAAGACGCTTGCCGTCGACCTGAATGCTGCCGGCCTTCAGCGGCAGCGCACCGAACAGCGCGCGCAGCAGTGCCGACTGCCCCTGTCCGTGCAATCCACCGAGACCGAGGATCTCGCCGCGCCGCGCCTTGAACGACACGCCGGCGAGCTTGGCCGCACTCAACTGTTCGACCTCCAGCGCGGTCTCCTGCGCCGGCACGTGCTTGCGCTCGCGCCGTGCCGGTGGCATGACGTCCCCCACCATCGCGGCGACGATCTCGTCGTGCGAGGTCTGCCCGATGGGCTGGCTGAGCACGGTCAGGCCGTTGCGCATGACGGTCACGCGGTCCGCGATCTCGAACACCTCGTCCATGCGGTGCGTGATGAAGATGATCGCGCATCCGTCCGCCTTGAGCGCACGGATGCGATGAAACACCGCATCCACCTGATTGCGGTCCAGCGCCGCGGTAGCCTCGTCGAGGATGATGATGCGCGGGTTCGCCGCCAGCACCTTGAGGATCTCGATGAGCTGGCTCTGATCCGCGGACAGGTCGGCCACGCGTGCGTCGGGATGCACGCCGGTACCGATCACACTACGGAACTGCTCGAGTGCGTTCTCCGCCTGGCTGCGCAATGCGTCGCGATCCAGCAGGCCTGTGCGCATGCGTGGCTCGCGTCCCAGGTAGATGTTCTCGGCCACGGTCATCGGGCGCACCAGGCTCAGCTCCTGGTAGAACACGCCGATGCCGGCTGCGGCGGCTTCCTGCGGATCCGAGAAGCTGACCGGGTTGCCGTCCAGGCGGATGGTGCCGGCATCGGCCGCGACCGATCCGGCGATGATCTTGCACAGCGTGCTCTTGCCGCACCCGTTCGATCCGATCAGCGCATGCACTGCGCCGGCGTCGAGACTGAAGTCGGCGCCGGCGAGCGCGACCACGCCGCCGAACTGCTTGCGAATGCCGCTGGCCTCGAGGATGGGCATCGGAGTGTCGATGGCCGAGCCAACTCCCCCGGAAGAAAGAGCCGAGGCGAGACTGATGGGGCGATCGCGTGCATGCAGCCCGAATCGCCCGTCACCTCCTCACCTCAGACCTCTCCCGCAAGGAGAAGGGCGGTGTCGTGACTGCTTCTACTTCTTGAAGAACATCTGCTCGGCCTGCTCCGGTGTGACCACCGTGGTCACGGAGATATAGCCGGGCTTGTCCTTCACCTGCTCATAGGTCTTCTGGAAGTTGCTGCTGTCGATCAGCGGGATCGGGATGTACAGCGCGTTGCCGTATTGACCCTTGAAGATTCCATCCTTGAATTGACGACCCTGCAGGCGCAGCACGGCGACGTTGAGCGCGCTCGCCATGCAGCCGGGCGGGTTGACCGACGCGCCGCTGTTGAACTTGCGGTCGTTCCAGGTCTTGAGAAAGTCCACGCGGATCTCGCCGGTGGCGGCCACGTCGCTGCGCTTGGCGTCGGTCAGCGCACGCCAGGCGCCGGCGGCCATGCCGTCCTGCACCCATACGCCGTTGATCTGCGGATACGTGGCGAGCAGATTCTGCATCGCCTGCTGGCCTTGCGCCTGATCCCAGTTGGCATTGACCTCGTTGAGGACTCTGATGCCGGGGTACTTGGCGAAGACTTCCTTGTAGCCCGCCACGCGCATCTGGTTCGCGGGATGGCCGGCCACACCGTTGATCGCCACCACGTTGCCCTTGCCCTTGAGTGTCTTCGCCAGCCATTCGGCGGACTGCATGGCCCACGCTTTCTGATCGATGCCGACGTAGATCGCATCCTTGGACGACACTTCGGCGTCGGTCGAGATGACCAGAATGCCCCTGGCTTTCGCCTGTGCGAAGATCGGATCGAAGGCGGTGGGGCTGTTGGGGTTGACGATGATGGCATCGACCCCCTGATTGATGAAGTTGCGAATCTGCGCGATCTGACCCGGGACGTCGACGTTGGCGCTCTGCGCGATGGTCTTGACCGTCACGCCACGCTTGCTCCACTCCTTCGCAGCCTGTTCGGCCTCGTCGATCATCTGGGTGCGCCATTCACTGCCGACCCATCCATTGCTCAGGCCGATGGTGAAGGTGTCTTTCGCGTTGGCCAGCGTGCCGGCCAGGGCAAACACGGCGGCAAACGACACCGCCAGAAAGGATCTGCTCATGGTTTGTCTCCGGGCTACGGTGTAAGAGGATTGATCGCGGCCGTCTCCGGCAGCCGTGCCGGGCAGTGTACAGGACGTCCTGTTGGGGTCACAGCCTGGGCGGACGGAACTCTAGCGCAAGTGTCCGACGGCTCCTTGACATGCATCAAGGCCGTGCAGGCCCGTGCAGGCAGGATTGTCATCGGTAATGACATGCCCCGTCCGTGGCGCCGCCGAGGGGTGGTTTACGTCTGCCCTACAATGACGCGGTGCCGCGGGTTTCCGGCCGGCGTTGCCTGGAGATCACCATGAAACTCGGATTCATCGGTGCGGGCTTCATCGCTCGCTTTCAATCGGTCGCCATCGAACAGGTGCGCGGCCTCGAGATCGCCGGCCTCGTGCGCCGCCGCGGCAGCGAGGCGCTGGCTGCGTTCTGCCGCAGTCGCGGCCTGGGCGAAGCGAAGATCTACGAATCGATCGACGATCTGGCCAGGGCGGTCGATGTGATCGGCATCTTCGTGCCGAACTATTGCCGCATCGAGGTGACGGAGCAGATCGCCGCGGCAGTGAAGGCCGGTGCCCCGCTCAAGGGCGTGATCCTGGAGAAGCCGCTCGGACGCAACATGCAGGAAGCGCGCAGGTTGGTGGCGCTGGCGCGCGAGGCGAAGCTGCTTACCGCCTACTTCGAGAATCAGGTCTTCATGCGCCCGATCCGTACCCAGCGCGAGCAGCTGGAGCCGGTCATGCGCACCATGGGTCCGCCCACGCTGACGCGCTCGGCCGAGGAGCACGCCGGCCCGCACGAGCCCTGGTTCTGGGATCCGACCCGTCAGGGCGGCGGCGTGCTGATGGACATGGGCTGCCACAGCATCGCAGTGGGCCGCTATGCGCTCACCCCGCCGGGCAAGGACCTGCTGTTCCTGCAGCCGCAGTCGGTCACTGCCGACATCGGCCTGCTCAAATGGGGGCAGCCGCAGTGGCGCGAGAAGCTGCTCAAGGATCGCGGCGTCGACTACGGCAAGACGCCGGCCGAGGATTTCGCCACCGGCATGATCACCTATCGCAATCCGGAAACCGGTCAGATCGTGAAGGCGCAATTCACCGACTCGTGGATGTTCGAGAAGCAGGGCCTGCGCCTGTTCATGGACGGCATGGGGCCGGGCTATGCATTCGAGGTGAACACGCTGGTCTCGCCGCTCAGCGTGTTCATCGGCGATGCGGCTGCGGAGGCGATCGCAAATCAGGAGAGCGCACTGGAAAAGGCCACCGCCAGCCGCGGTCTGCTGGCGGTGCAGTACAACGAGGCCGACCTCTATGGCTACACGGATGAGAACCGCGACATGCTGGAAGCATTCAGCGCAGGGCGCGACGCCATGCTGTCATGGGAGTATGGGCTCGAGGTGCAGCGGCTGGTGATGGCGAGCTACCTCGCCGCCGAGCGCGGCAGGACCATCGACCTCACCGATGCCAAGGTGCTCGCCGAGCTGGAGACTTACGTTCCGCTCATCCAGCAGGGGCGGGGCGGGGAGCAGCTGTACTAGCGACGACTGCGATACGCTGGTTTCTTCCCCTCTTTTGAATAAGGAGGGGAAGACGGTTGCATGTACCGATGTTCTTCCCCGCCTCTCAAGAGGCGGGGTCCGGCGAAGCCGGGGGGTGGTGTGGGGTAGAAGCAAACCACCCAACCGCGTTACGGCGTTAACCACCCCGCCGCCTTACGGCGGTCCATGCTCCGAAGGGGTATTTATGCCCCGAAGGGGTACACCCCTCCTCGTACGAGGAGGGGAATAAACGCCCACCCCGGCGCCTTCGGCCAGCGCGAACCACCCCGGCGCCTTCGGCGCCACCCCTCCTTATCCAAGGAGGGGAAAGCGGCTACGACGTACCAGCTTTCTTCGCTGCGCTTCGATCGAGCAATGACGGCACCGACAACTCCCGAACTCCCCACGGCGTGTCGATGTGCGCGACCAGATACGGCGTCACACCATCGGTAAGCGCAGACACGGCAAACGGACCGTCGAGATCGATGGAGGACAGCAGGCGCGAGACGCGCGTCGGGTCCGGATGGAAGATTTCGAGTCTGACCAGAGCAAGACCGCGATCCTGAAGCCTGGATGCGGGATGGACGTCCGTATGCCATTCGATGAGCGCCGGCGCGACTCCATCGATGGGGATAGAGCCGTCGGCGGGAATGGTGATCAGCCAGTCCAGGCTCCCGCGACTCATCGGCTCGATGTTGCCGAGCGGCTCGGCGCAGGCAGCGGCAGTGGCATGAATGTCGGCCGTGCGTGCCACCCAGGTCGAGAGCGCCGGCAGCGAGTCGGCGCGCAACCGGTCGAGACCGAACCAGCGCGGCCGCTGCGGCGCAGGCGCTCCGGGATTGGGTGAAATCACTTCCAGGAACAGCGTGTCACCGAGACGCAGGAGGAGGTTGTGCGTTCCCATGCGGGGATGCTCACCACCGGGCTGAGGTTCGACGCCAAGCGTTTGCGCTACGAATGCCGCCCCGACCTCGAGGGAAGGTGCGGTGACCGTGATGTGGTCGATATGGCAGCGGGACATGTCTTCCGGACGAGCCGTTCGATAGAGCCGGTCCGCTTCGGTCTTTTCCTCCGCGGCCGGCTCGTTGAAACGTCGCGGTCCTCAGTCCGACTCGGTGGAGATAAGGCGATATGCGAGCGCTCCGAGCAGCCCGCCCACGATCGGAGCGACCCAGAACAGCCACAGCTGCGCCACCGCCCAGTCACCGACGAAGACCGCCACGCCAGTGCTGCGCGCAGGATTGACCGAGGTGTTGGTCACAGGAATGCTGATCAGGTGAATGAGGGTGAGCGCAAAACCGATGGCAATGGGCGCGAATCCGGCCGGAGCGCGCCGATCGGTCGCGCCAAGGATGATCAGGAGGAAGAACCCGGTCATGACCACTTCGGTGACCAGCGCAGAGGTCAGTGAGTATCCGCCCGGCGAATGCTCGCCATATCCGTTGGAGGCAAAGCCTCTCGACACGTCGAAGTCCGGTCCTCCGCTGGCGATGACGTATAGCACCGCGCCGGCTGCGATGCCTCCGAGCACCTGGGCGATGATGTAGGGAGGAAGCTTGGCTGCGGGGAAGCGGCCACCGGCCCAAAGGCCGATCGACACGGCAGGATTCAAATGACAACCCGATATGTGCCCGATGGCGAAGGCCATCGTGAGCACCGTCAGGCCGAAGGCGAGGGCAACACCGTGCAGGCCGATGCCCAATTCCGGAAACGCCGCGGCGAGCACGGCGCTGCCGCATCCACCGAGAACGAGCCAGAAGGTACCCAGGAACTCCGCGCCGTATTGCTTCATGTTCACTCCTCCTTGAAGAAACAATCCTGGCACCGTATGTGCGATGCACTTTTTATCGTGTGAGGAAGCCGTGATTCCGAACCAGCGAAGCGAGCCGCCCGAGGCAGCCATCTTCATGGATGAACCGCGAGCAGGTGCCGATTATGCCGTGAGCCCGATATCGATGTCAGGCGGCTCCGCCGACCGCAGGACCCGGTGCAGTGCACTTGTAGAAGTTGACCATGTCCGTAAACGCGTATAGCGCCAATGAAGAGAATACGATCGATGAATCCGTCAGAGCTTCCCCAAAGCGATCGGCCCATTCACTCAGTTGGCCATGCGCAAGAACGCCGCATTCGCGATTGGCGAAGTAGCCGAGCGTCACATGCGGGGAGTAGCCGGGACGTGTATCGATGCCGAGTCGGCGCTTCGCCTCTGCGCCGAGGGCTGCGCGTGCTTCGGAGAGCGCATTCAGCCTTCGCGAGGACACTTCGTCGATCGGGGCAAGCCGCGCTGCCAGCACTTCATCGCCCCAGATCGTCAATTCATCGAAGCGAAACGCGATCTCGCCGAACGATTCATCGACCAGAGCGGACTCCGTCACGACACGCATCGTGCGGGGAAGCCGATGCAGCGCATCGGGAATTGCCGACAGGAACGCCGACCATTCCCTTCTCAGCTCTTGATGCAATTTGGCTTCATTGCCGGTGTTGATGCCATCCCATACCGTGACGTGGTACGACGAGGGCGGTAGTGGACATAGCAGGAAGGTCGT
>JAHCKU010000150.1 GCA_026125625.1 Burkholderiales bacterium
ACCGGCGCCGGCCTCCATCGCCACGCAGATGTATACGCAGGCAACGATGACCAAGATGGTCGCCAAGTTCACGCAAGGGCGCGAGCCGATGAACAAGGTGATCGCATGGGCGGCCTCGGAGGTGGAGGGCTTCCTGCGGGTGTGAGATGAGAAATGCGGAGCACGACTGAAGCGCGCGCGCAGGCTTCGCCTCCCGTCCGGCGGCGGGCTGCACGCCTGCCGGCTTTCGCGTCGCGCAAATCCACCATCGCCCTGGGCATGACGCTGCCCCTGATTCTCATCATCGGTGTACTCGTCCTCTATCCGGCTGGCTACGCCTTCTACCTCGCACTGCTCAGCAAGTCGATGGACCGCTTCGTCGGGTTGGCGAACTTCGACTTTCTGTTCCGGCGCGAGACCTTCTGGATGGTGGTCAAGCAGTCGGTCATCTTCGCAGTGAGCGCCGTGCTGTTCAAGGCGTTGATCGGTTTTCTCGTCGCGCATTGCGTGCACAACGTGCCGGCCAGGGGACAGCGCAAATGGCGCGGCATGTTGCTGGTGCCATGGGTGATTCCGCCGGCGATGAGCACGCTCGCATGGTTGTGGCTGTTCGATCCTTCCTACAGCGCGTTCAACTGGCTCATTCAGCACGCAGGGGGCGAAGGCGTCCCCTGGCTGGGCGATCCTTACTGGGCGCGCTTCGCCGTGATCCTGGTCAACGTGTGGGTCGGTGCCCCATTTTTCATGATCATGTACCTGGCGGCCCTGAAGTCCGTTCCGGAGCAGCTATACGAAGCCGCCGCGATCGACGGTGCGAACTGGTGGCAGAAGCTGTGGTACGTCACCCTGCCGATGATGCGCAACATCATTGCCATCACCGCGCTGTTCTCGCTCATCGTGACCTTCGCCAATTTCGACATCGTACGGGTACTGACCAACGGCGGTCCGGTCGATCAGACCCATGTGTTCGCCACCTGGGCGTTCAAGCTCGGCATCGAAGGCAACGACATTCCGCTCGGCGCCTGTGTATCGCTGTTCATGGTTCCCATCCTGGCGATCGCCGCGATCTTCATCCTGCGCGACATCAACCGGCGAGGCACCGAGGCATGACATGGTGACCGGTACGCGTGCAGCCGTCGGCATCGCGAGCAGGGGCAGCATCGGCCGCGACCGGCGCCGCGCGCTGTTCTGGTCCTACTTCTTTCTCGCCGTATTCGTGATCTTCTTCCTGACGCCACCGGTGTACATGCTGATCACCTCGCTGAAGACCAGTGCGGAGATCTCGGCGGCGACCTCGCCATGGTGGGTGTTCTCGCCGACACTGGCGAACTACGTCGAGCTGCTCACCTCGTCGACCTATCTCACTTTCTTCCGCAACTCCGCCCTGGTCGCGCTGCTGGTGGTGGCGATCACGATGCTGATCAGCATCCCGGCAGCTTTCGCGCTGTCGCGCATGCGCTTCTGGGGCTCGGCCACCCTGGCCACGGGGGTATTCCTCACCTACCTCATTCCCGACACGCTCCTGTTCATCCCCCTGTTCAAGATCTTCGCCTTCGTGCGCGAGGCGACGGGAATCGAACTGCTCGATCGCTGGTGGTTGCTGGTCATCGTCTATCCCACGCTGACCATTCCATTCTGCACCTGGATCATGATCGGCTACTTCAGCAGCATCCCGAAAGAGCTCGACGAAGCCGCCCTGATCGACGGCGCCGGCTACTTCCAGCTGCTGACGCGCATCTTCCTTCCGGTCGCGCTGCCGGGTGTGATCGCCGCCACCATCTTCGCTTTCACCGTGTCGTGGGCGCAGTTTCTCTATCCGATGGCTTTTACCACCTCCGCCGATCAACTGGTGCTGCCGGTGGGCATCGTCACCACGCTCATCAAGGGCGATGTGTTCAACTGGGGTCAGATCATGACCGGCGCCCTGCTCGGAGCGCTGCCGCCGCTGGTGATCTACGCCTTTCTGATGGACTACTACATCGCCGGGCTTACCGCCGGGGCGACCAAAGGATGAGAAATGGCCCGCGTCACCTTGCGTAAAGTGGTCAAGCGTTACGACGAGACGCTCGCGGTGCGCGGTATAGATCTCGACATTCTCGACAAGGAGTTCGTCGTCCTGGTCGGACCATCGGGCTGCGGCAAGAGCACGACCCTGCGCATGATCGCGGGCCTGGAAGACATCACCGACGGCGAGATCATCATCGACGGCGAGACGGTGAACGACGTGCCGCCCAAGGATCGGGACATCGCCATGGTGTTCCAGAACTATGCCCTCTACCCGCACATGACGGTGTACGAGAACATGTCGTTCGGCCTGCGCCTGCGCCGTGCGCCCAAGGAAGAGATCCGCACCCGCGTGCAGGATGCAGCGGCCATCCTCGGCATCGGTGAACTGCTCGAGCGCAAGCCCAAGCAACTGTCCGGCGGACAGCGTCAGCGCGTGGCAATGGGGCGCGCCATCGTGCGCGATCCCAAGGTGTTTCTGTTCGACGAACCGCTGTCGAACCTGGACGCCAAGCTGCGCGTGCAGATGCGCACCGAGATCAAGCGTGTGCATCAGAAGGTGCGCACCACCACCATCTACGTCACGCATGATCAGATCGAGGCGATGACCTTGGCCGATCGCGTGGTGGTGATGAACGGCGGCGTCATCGAGCAGGTCGGCACGCCCGACGAGCTCTACCACGCGCCGGCCACCCGCTTCGTTGCGGAGTTCATCGGCTCGCCGGCGATGAATCTGGTGCCCTGCCACTTGGTGGAGACGTCGAGCGGCCTCGGTCTTCATCTCGATGACAACCTGGTGCTTCCCGTACCGGCCGACCGTATTCGCCGCTACCAGCCCTATGCCGGGAAGTCGTTGCTATTCGGACTGCGGCCGGAATACATGGTGGAGCGGCGCGTGCACACCGGTCCCCACCAGTTCGACTTCGAGGTACTGCTCGAAGTGATCGAGCCGATGGGCATGGACACCTTCGTGCACTTCCTGGTCAACGGCATGGACGTGTGCGCACGCGTGAACGCCAGCGCGGGCGCGCGCGCCGGACAGCGCTTTACGCTGTGCGCCGACCTCGATCACTTGCATCTGATCGAGCACGACAGCGGCAAGGTGCTATGAGCCGGTACTGCGAGAAGCAACGTCACGCATCCGACGGGGGTCGGTCGTGCATCGCATGCACGACGGCGTGCACGCGAAGGGCTATGGCCCGACCTTGCAGCTGATCGAGATGCCCGCCCGGCTGGTCCGGTCGATGGTGGTGCGATAGTTCGGGCGCGCCTCCACGTAGGCGAGAAACTCGCGCATTCCGGCGAAGTCGTCGAGGACGTTGTGCGCCGTGAAGCAACCGCCTGCCGTGATCTTGCCGTCCAGGTCGCGAAAATACTGCGTGTACCACTCCTTGTCCGCGTCCGAGAACACGAAATCGAACGGCCCGTCCAGGGATTTGACCAGCTCGTGCGCATCGGCCAGCCGGGCATCGATGTACTCGGCCACGCCCGCCTGCTGGAAGTTGCGCAAAGCGGTCCGGTGGCGCTGCGGATCGATTTCGATGGTGATCAGCTTGCCGCCGGTCTTGCTCAGCGCCCAGGCCATCCATACGCTCGAATGCCCGGTCGAGGTGCCGATCTCGAGCGCGCGCGTGAAGCCCTTCTCGACGATCAGGTCGTGCAGGACCTTGCCGTCTTCGTAGGGGACGTTCCAATCACGCCATGCATGGCGTGCGCTGTCGAGAAATGCCTGTGCCTTGGTGTCCACCGATGTGCCCTCCGCGGCGGCGCTGCCGCAGACGAAAACGAACAGCGCTGCGGCAAACCGTGATGTGCTTCGCCGGATTGCAGCAATCGAGATGCCGTGACCATGCGCCTGCATCGCCTCACCCTCCAGGAACCGTAGTCCGGGCAGTCTGCGCAGGTCCTGCGGGCGAGTCAATCCTGCGAGGCGCTGCGACATGCGTCGCTCGTTCAGAACCCGCCAGGCTCAGAGCTCCTTAGGTCCGATCGGCAAGCAGCCCTTTGACGGACTTGTGCTTGCCCCAGCGCACCGCTGCGCCCGCGCCGCCGCCGGCGATCAGCGCCATCGACCAGAACATCGCCGTTGCGCCCAGCACCGAGCCGAAGGCACCGAATACCAGCGGCAGCACCACCGCGTTGCTGTTGATGATCATGGACCGCAGGCCGAGCGCCTCGCCCACGCGCCCCGCCGGCGCGTGCGAGTGCACCAGCGACATGATGTTGGGCTGCGCCGCACCCAGTCCCAGGCCGAGCAGGAAGGCCACCACCAAGAGCGGGGTGAGCAACGAGAAGAACGGAAACAGCGCGAAGGCGAGCCCGGCGCTGAACAGGGCGTAGATCAGCACCTGCCATTCCGAGAAGCGGCGCGTGATCTGCGGCATCGCCAGACGGATGACGAAGGTGGCGAGGGCGAAGCTGCCGAGCACCAGGCCGATCTGCGCGGCGGACAGCCCCACGTGCGAGCCGTGCACCGGGATGACGAACGTCTGCAGGTCCCAGGACATGGAAATCAGTGCGGTGGCGATCATCACCCGTCGCAGTTCCCTGTGCCGGAGCAACTCGAGCGGATGCAGCGGCTCGACTGCATGCGGCCGGCCGGGATGCGCAGCGAGCAGGGATCGGTTCGCGCGCAGCAGCGCCAGTGCGCCCAGCAGGACGACGACCAGTATCGCGAAGGTGGCGCGATGACCGATCGCATCGATCAGCGCCCCGCTCGCCACCGGGCCGATGAAGCCGGAGATGGATGCCCCCAGCGCCAGCCAGGAGAACGCCGCGGCGCGGTTGTTCGGATCGGCGCGTTCGCCGACCACCTTCTGCACCGCCAGCAGCACGATGGTGGAACCGGTGCCCACCATCGTGGCGGACACCAGCAGCGGTGCCACGTCGGCAGTGGCGTAGGGAAAGGCCGCGGGCAGCAGCATGCCGCCGAGCATGAGCAGCACGCCGGTGAGGATCGGTTGCCACGGCCCGACCGCATCCAGCCAGCGCCCGGTGCGCACCGCGATCAGCATCGGCACCAGCGAGAACAGGGCGACGATCACGCCGACGGTGAAGGTCGAGGCCTGATTGGCGAGGGCGTACAAGGAACCGGTCATACGCGCCGCCACCATCGTCATGTGCGCGAGCACGAAGATGGCAATGATGCGGGCCAGGATCACGGAAAGGGCGGAGTCGGGTTCATAGGGCGTTCGGTTGCCCGATTCGATTCATGTGGATTGTAAGGCCTGGACCGGTGTGGTCTTTGTGCCCGGCATCCGGGGTTTGGAGGAGGACCTTGTCGTATTGCTGGGTCCCGGCCTCCGCCGGGACGACGAACTTCGTCACCCTCTCCGTCGGGACGACGAACCTCGTCACCCGCCGCCGGGACGACGAACCTCGTCACCCCCTCCGTCGGGACGACGAACCTCGTCACCCCCTCCGTCAGGACGACGAATCTTGTCACGCGTCGCCAGGGCGACGAACGTCGTCACCCCCTCCGCCGGGACAACGAATCTCGTCATTCCGGCGCAAGCCGGAATCCAGTCCGAACCTGCCGTAAAATCTCTAGCTTCGATTTCCCTCGACGTTTCTCCCAGAGGATGCACTCATGACCAAGTTCGGCATCGGCCAGGCCATTACGCGACGTGAAGATCAGCGCCTTCTCACCGGCACCGGGCAGTACCTGGACGATATGTCACTGCCGAACGAGGCGCACGTGGCATTCGTGCGCTCGCCGCATGCGCATGCGCGCATCGCCAGCATCGACACCGGTGCGGCGACGTCCGCTCCCGGCGTGCTGGCGGTGCTCACCGGTGCGCAGTTGAAGGCCGACGGTATCGGTCACTTTCCGATCAATCCTGGCCTGACCAATGCGGCCGGCAAGCCGATGACGGCGCCGCCGTACTATCCCCTCGCAGTGGACGAGGCGCGCTTCGTCGGCGAGGCGGTGGCAGCGGTCGTCGCGCAAACGCGCCAGCAGGCGCTCGACGCGGTCGAGCAGGTGCAGGTCGATTACGAAGAGCTGCCGGTGGTGGTGAGCATCGAGCAGGCAATGGCCGCCGATGCGCCGCAGGTGTGGGCGGATGCGCCGGGCAACGTCGCGGCGCAGACCGAGTTCGGCGACCAGGCGGCGACCGATGCGGGCTTCGCCAAGGCAAAGCACGTCTCGAAGATCCACTTCACCAACCAGCGCTTGGTACCGGTGAGCATGGAGCCGCGCGGCAGCATCGGCGACTATGACCAGGCCAGCGGGCGGCTACTGCTGTACACCAGCTGCCAGAATCCGGCTGGCCTGCAGAAGACGCTGGCCGAGGCCATCTTCAAGGTGCCGGCCGAGCAGGTGCGCGTGCGTGTGGGCGACGTCGGCGGCGGCTTCGGCATGAAGACCATGCTCTACGCCGAAGACGCCGTGTGCGTGTATGCCGCGCGCAAGCTCGGGCGGCCGGCGCACTGGCGCGCCACGCGCAGCGAGGAATTCCTCGCCGGCACGCACGGCCGAGACCAGATCAACGACGCGGAGCTGGCGTTTGACGCCGACGGCAAGATCCTCGGCTTTCGCGTGAACATCGTCGGCAACGTCGGCGCCTATGCCTGCAGCCCCGGTGCGGTGATCGTGGTGGCCGTCGGGCCGAAGGTCATCACCGGCGTGTATCACATCCCGGCGCTGCACCTGAAAGCGCGCGCCTTCCTGACCAACACCAACATCGTGTCCGCCTATCGTGGCGCCGGCCGTCCGGAGGCGATCTACCTGATCGAGCGGCTGATGGATCAAGCCGCGGCGGAAATGAAGATGGACCCGGCCGAGCTGCGCCGGCGCATCGGCGCCGTCTTCCAGGACTTCGTCCGCTACCAGTTCTCCGCCGCGGAGAACGTCGGCCTGGGCGAGCCGTCGCGCCTCGAGGACCGGGCCCGCATCGCCGGGGCGGTGGAGCGGGCCGGCGCGGCGGGGGTGGTGGCGGGGCTGCCGCAGGGCTACGACACGGTGCTGGGCGGCTGGTTCGAGCGCGGGCACGAGCTCTCCGCCGGCCAGTGGCAGAAGCTCGCCGTGGCGCGGGCCTTCATGCGCGACGACGCCGAGCTGCTCATCCTGGACGAGCCGACCGCCTCCATCGACGCCGAGGCGGAGCACGAGCTCTTCGAGCGCTTCCGCCAGCTCTCGGCGGACCGGACCGCCATCGTCATCTCGCACCGCTTCTCCACCGTCCGCCTGGCCGACCGCATCGCCGTGCTCCACGGCGGGCGCCTGGAGGAGCTCGGCTCGCACCGGGACCTCCTGGCCCGGGACGGCCGCTACGCCCACCTCTTCCGCCTGCAGGCGCAGGGCTACCTCGACTGATGCGCGGCCTGGAGCAGATCCCCTGGTGCTACGACCTCGGAC
>JAHCKU010000151.1 GCA_026125625.1 Burkholderiales bacterium
GCACGCTCGGCGGCTCCATCGCCAACAACGATCCGGCAGCCGACTACCCGGCTGCGGTGGTGGGTCTGGGCGCCAGCGTGCATACCGACCGGCGTGAGATCGCCGGTGACGCGTTCTTCACCGGCATGTTCGAGACCACGTTGCAAGCGGGCGAGATCATCACCGCGGTACGCTTCCCGGTGCCGCGCCGCGCGGCCTACGTGAAATTCAACAACCCCGCATCGCGCTATGCGATCGTCGGCGTGTTCGTCGCCGAGACGGCGAACGGTGTGCGCGTGGCGGTGACCGGGGCCGGCCCGGCGGTGTTTCGTGTGCCGGAAATGGAGAAGGCGCTGGCCGCGCGCTTCGCGCCCGATGCGATGGCGAAGGTGAAGGTCGATGCCGGTACGCTCAATTCCGACCTGCACGCCTCGGCGGAATATCGCGCGCATCTGATCACGGTGCTGGCGAAGCGGGCAGTCGAGCAGGCGCTGGCAGGATAGGGATACGCTCCCGGTCCACCCCTCCCCAGCCTCCTCCATCGAAGGGCGTGGGGGACTTTGCGTAGCAACTGACCTCCTCTCATGTCCCACCCCAGCGCGCTTCCCGCATCCATCGACGACACCCTCGCGCTGCTGGCGCACGGGGGCTACATAGCCGAGCGCAGTCTCGCCACGGCCGTGTTCCTGGCCCTGCGCATGGAACGGCCGCTGTTCCTGGAAGGCGAGGCTGGCGTGGGCAAGACCGAGATCGCCAAGGTGCTCGCCGCCACGCTCGGCCGCGAGCTGATCCGCCTGCAGTGCTACGAGGGCCTGGACATCGCATCGGCCGTGTACGAATGGAACTACCCGCGGCAGATGATCGAGATCCGGCTCGCTGAAGCGGCCGGCACGACCTCGCGCGAGGCACTCGCCCACGACCTGTTCTCCGAGCGGTTCCTGATCCGGCGCCCGCTGCTGCAGGCGCTGCAGGCGGAGCCCGGCGCCGCACCGGTGCTGCTCATCGACGAACTCGATCGCACCGACGAACCCTTCGAGGCCTACCTGCTGGAAGTGCTCTCCGATTTCCAGATCACCATTCCGGAGATCGGCACGGTCGAGGCGCGTGCCACGCCGATCGTGATCATGACGTCCAATCGCACGCGCGAAATTCACGACGCGGTGAAGCGGCGCTGCCTCTATCACTGGGTCGACTATCCCGGCGCCCAGCGCGAGCTGCAGATCCTTGCCACCAAGGTGCCTGAAGCCTCGCAGCAGCTGTCGCGCGAAGTCGTGGCCTTCGTGCAGAAGCTGCGCGGCATGGATCTGTTCAAGGCGCCTGGTGTGGCGGAAACGCTCGACTGGGCGCGTGCCCTGGTCGAGCTCGATCACGTCGCACTGCAGCCGGAGATCATCGACGTGACACTCGGTGCGCTGCTCAAGTACCAGGACGACATCGCGCGCGTGCAAGGCAGCGAGGCGGCGCGCATCCTGAACGAATTGCGCAGCGAACTGACTGTTCCATAGACTGCTAGCCGGCCGACATGCGAACCGGACCGATCCTTCTGGCGCTGCTCACGCTCCTTGCCTGGCCTGTGGCGCATGCGGACGAGCCGCTGCCGATCTTCGACGCTCACGTCCACTACAACCTCGACATCGGCCGCCCGGTCACGGTCGAGCAGGTGTTCGAGCTATGGCGCGAGGCAGGCATCCGGGGCGTGCTGCTGACCAGCCGGCCGAACGACGGCACGCGCGAGCTGCTGAGCGCGCCGTCGGCGGAAGTCCGCAAGGTGGCCTTCGCCCGGCCCTACAGCATCATGGCCGACGTCTACACCTGGTTTCGTGATCCGAAGATCTATGCACTGATCGAGCGGGAGCTCGATCGCGGACTCTACGTCGGCATCGGCGAATTCCACATCTTCGGCAAGGACGCCGATACCGAAGGCTTCGGCCGTTTCGTCCGGCTGGCTGCCGAACGCGGACTGTGGCTGCACGCGCACTGCGACGACTACGTCATCGAGCGCATCTTCACGCTCGATCCCGGCACCAAGGTGATCTGGGCGCATACCGGCATGAGCACGCCGCCCGAGCGGGTCGACGAGCTGCTCGGCCGTTTCCCGACGCTGTATGGAGAGCTGTCGTTCCGTAGCGGCATCGAGGAAGGCACGCAGATTTCCCCAACCTGGCGCGCATTGTTCCTGAAGCATCGGGACCGCTTCCTGCTCGGTTCCGACACCTGGGTGCCCGAGCGCTGGCCGCGGGTCCCGGACATCATGGCCGGGTATCGTCAATGGCTGCAGCAGCTGCCGCAGGACGTGGCGAAGCAGATCGCGTGGGGCAACGGCGCGAGATTGTTCCTCGGAGAGTAACGGCACCACTGCGTGCCCGGCACGTCCCTGGCCGAGGGCCACGTACACTACTGCCATGCAGCCCGTCATCTCCATCTCCCAGCTCACCAAGACCTACGCCTCGGGACTGCAGGCGCTGAAGCAGGTCGATCTCGACATCCGTCGGGGCGAGATCTTCGCCCTGCTCGGCCCCAACGGTGCGGGGAAGACCACGCTGATCGGCATCGTCTGCGGCATCGTGCGGGCCACCTCCGGCAGCGTGCACGTCGACGGCCATGACATCGTGCGCGACTACCGCGCCGCACGCGCCCTGATCGGCCTGGTGCCGCAGGAGCTGCACACCGACATGTTCGAGACCGTATGGGGGACGGTGCGCTTCAGCCGCGGCCTGTTCGGCCGCCCACCCGATGCTGCGCGCCTGGAAGAGGTGCTGCGCGCACTGTCGCTGTGGGACAAGCGCAACGACCGCATCATGGCGCTGTCCGGGGGCATGAAGCGGCGCGTGCTGATCGCCAAGGCGCTGGCGCACGACCCTCAGGTGCTGTTCCTGGACGAACCCACCGCAGGGGTGGACGTGGAGCTGCGGCGCGACATGTGGGCGCTGGTGCGCCGCCTGCGCGAGCGCGGCGTCACCGTCATCCTCACCACGCACTACATCGAGGAGGCCGAGGAGATGGCCGATCGCATCGGCGTGATCAACAAGGGCGAGCTGATCGTGGTCGAAGAAAAGTCGGTGCTGATGCGCAAGCTGGGCAGGAAGCAGCTCACCCTGCACCTGCTCGAGCCGATGCAGGCCATTCCTCCTTCACTCGCCGCCTGGCCGCTGACGCTGAACGCGCAGGGAAGCGAGCTGGAGTACAGCTTCGACGCGCACGAGGAGCACGCCGGCGTGCCCGCGCTGCTGCGCGAGCTCGATCGCCTGGGGATCGCGTTCAAGGATCTGCAGACGCGCCAGAGCTCGCTGGAGGACATCTTCGTCAGCCTGGTGAGCGGGCGGCGATGAATCATCGCGGCATACTGGCCATCTACCGCTTCGAGATGGCGCGCTTCCGGCGCACGCTGTGGCAGAGCCTGGTCACGCCGGTGATCACCACCTCGCTCTACTTCGTCGTGTTCGGCGGCGCGATCGGCTCGCGCATCAGCGAGGTCGACGGCGTTGCCTACGCCGCTTTCATCGTGCCCGGCCTGATCATGCTCTCCATCTTCACCGAGAGCCTGAACAACGCCTCGTTCGGCATCTATCTGCCGCGTTTCACCGGCACCATCTACGAGGTCCTGTCGGCGCCGGTCTCCACCGTCGAGATCCTGCTCGGCTACGTCGGCGCCGCGGCCACCAAGTCGGTCCTCATCGGACTGGTGATCCTCGCCACCGCGAACCTGTTCGTATCCATCGGCGTCCGGCATCCGCTGTGGATGCTGGTGTTCCTCGCGCTCACCGCGCTCGCCTTCTGCCTGTTCGGCTTCATCCTCGGCATCTGGGCCAAGGGCTTCGAGCAGCTCAATTTCATTCCGATGCTGGTGGTCACGCCGCTCACCTTCCTGGGCGGCGCCTTCTACTCGATCGACATGCTGCCTGCGCCCTGGAACACGTTGAGCCTGTTCAACCCGATCGTCTACCTCATCTCCGGCTTCCGCTGGACGTTCTTCGGGACCTCCGACGTGGGCGTGCACATCAGCGTGGCGGCGTTGCTGGTGTTTCTGCTGCTGTGCGTCGCGGTGGTGGCGTGGGTGTTCAGGACCGGGTATCGGCTGAAGAGCTAGCAGACTGCTAGGGAAACTCTGAAGAAGTATCGCCATGCCCCTCGCCGAGAACGTCATGCATTTCGCCCGCGTGCTGCGCAGCGCGGGCATCCCGGTGGGCCCGGATCGCGTCATCGATGCGATCAAGGCGCTGACCATCACTGGCCTGGAGCGCAGGGAAGATCTGTACTGGACTCTGGCCAGCGTGTTCCTCGACCGCCACGAGCAGTTCGATCTGTACGACCAGGCGTTTCATGTGTTCTGGCGCAACAGCCAGCTGCTCGAGCGCGTGATGGCGCTTTCGCTGCAGAACCTGCAGCCGCAGGTGCCGTCGTCCGAACAGCGGCTGCTCGCCGGCAGGCTGGCCGAAGCGGTGGCACCGAAGGTCGCCGTTGCACAGGACGAGACGAGCGAGCCGCCGCCGAAACCGGAGCACGATGCCGCCCTCACCGCATCCGAGCGCGAGCGGCTGCAGAAATCCGACTTCGAATCGATGACGCTGTCGGAGCTGGCGGAAGCCAAGCGCCTGATCGCAACCTTGCGCCTGCCGATTCCGCGTGTGCGCACCCGCCGCTCACAGCCCGACCCGCGCGGCCACCGTATCGATCTGCGCGGCACTTTGCGCGCCAGCGTACGCGGCAGCGCGGATTTCATCCCGCTGCGCCACCGCTCCTTTCAGCGCCGCCACCCGCCGCTGGTGATCCTGTGCGACATCTCGGGCTCGATGAGCCGCTACTCGCGCATGTTCCTGCACTTCGTCCACGCCATCACCAACGATCGTGACCGCGTCCACACCTTCCTGTTCGGCACACGGCTGACCAACGTGACACGGCATCTGCGTCATCGTGACGTCGACGTCGCGCTCAACGCCGTGGTGCAGGCAGTGGAGGACTGGTCCGGCGGCACCCGCATCGGCGCCATCCTGAAGCAGTTCAATCTGCGCTGGTCGCGCCGGGTGCTGGGCCAGAACGCGGTGGTGCTGCTGATCACCGACGGCCTCGATCGCGACTCCGGCCAGGATCTGACGCAGGCCATGGAACGCCTGCACAAGTCCTGCAGCAGGCTGATCTGGCTCAATCCGCTGTTGCGCACACAGGCGTTCAAGCCGCTGGCTACCGGCGTGCGCCTGATGCTTCCGCACGTGGATGCCTTCCTGCCCGTGCACAACATCGACAGCCTGACTGCGTTGGGCGAGGCATTCCGGCGAACGCCAGGACCCGCGCACTGAGCACACGCTCGCGGGCGCCCCGATACGGATCGCGCCAGCACGACAACGGTGCATCGACGGGCGAACCAGGTCCGGAATGGCGGACGTACGAGCACATCGCACCGCGTAGGCAGACGCGCGTGCAACAATACGAAGATCGTGAGTCGATGCCGGCGCGCATCGGCATCCAGTCGATTGGACCGTCTGCAGAGGATCGAAGAATGGAAATGACCGGTACGCAGCGCATCGCGCTGCCGCAGCAGCGCGTGTGGGAAGCGCTGAACGACCCAGAAGTGCTCAAGGCTTGCATTCCCGGTTGCGAGAGCGTGGAGAAAGTCGCCGACGACCAGTACAAGATCGCGATGACGGCGGCAGTCGGTCCGGTGAAGGCGCGCTTCAACGGCAAGCTGGTGCTGTCGAATGTCAATCCGCCGCAGTCCTACACGCTCACCTTTGAAGGCTCGGGCGGTGCCGCCGGATTCGGCAAAGGCAGCAGCGAAGTGCGGCTTACGCCCGACGGTGGCGAGACCGTACTCGACTACACCGCCAAGGCCACGGTCGGCGGCAAGCTCGCCCAGGTCGGCTCACGCCTCATCGACGGCGTGGCAAAGAAGATGGCCGAGGATTTCTTCAACCGCTTCAACGCCACCGTCGCGCCCGCGGAGGCTGCGCCGGCGCACGCAGCCGATCATGGGCATGCAGCGGACGAAGCCCGCGGGCCGTGGGTATGGGTGGTGATCGCCGGCCTGCTGGTCGCGCTGTACGCGGTCTGGGCAATGCGTCATGCCATGTGACCGCACCGCCGGCAACGGTGGCCTGCATTAGAATTCGGGCTGCTTTGCAAGCGCGAGCGGCACAGGAAACGCCGCATCCGCGACGACACTTGAACGAATTCGGAGAGGAGCAATGAACAAACTCGATCTGGCCGGCCGCGTGTGCATCGTGACTGGAGGCGTGTCGGGCATCGGCCTGGCCGTCGCGCAGCGTATGGCCGATTCCGGGGCGTCGATCAGTCTGTGGGATCGCGATGCGGCAGCCCTGGCCAAGATTGCCGCGGGACTGTCGGCCAAGACCAAGATGCATACCGCGCAGGTCGACATATCCAATTATGCGCAGGTGCAGGCAGCAGCGAAGGCCACCGCTGCGCATTTCGGCAAGATCGACGCGCTGGTCAACTCCGCCGGCGTCGCCGGCGCCAACGCCATGGTGTGGGAGTATCCGGTCGAGGAATGGCTGCGCGTGCACGACATCAACATCCACGGCACCTTCTATACCTGCCGCGAGGTCGTGCCGCATCTGCAGAAGAACGGCTATGGGCGCATCGTGAACATCGCCTCCATCGCCGGCAAGGAAGGCAATCCCACCGCCTCGGCCTACAGCTCGTCGAAGGCCGCGGTGATCGGCTTCACCAAGTCGCTCGGCAAGGAGCTGGCGACGACCAAGATCTGCGTCAACTGCGTGACGCCGGCGGCGGTCGAAACCGACATCTTCAAGCAGATGACGCAGCAGCACATCGACTTCATGAAGTCGAAGATCCCGATGAACCGCTTTGGCACGGTCGACGAGGTCGCTTCGCTGGTGTGCTGGCTCGCCTCGCCGGACTGCTCGTTCTCGACCGGCGGCGTGTTCGACATCTCGGGCGGACGCGCGACGTACTGAGTTTGCTTCGGCGCCGCGGCGGCTTTGACCGCGCGGCGCTGGCTGCGACATAATCCGGGCCAGCAATGGTCCTATGATCATACCAAAGGCAGAGGAACGCGATGGCCAGCAAGAAATCCGGCGGCAAGGCGGGCGGCAGGAAGACCGCGAAGAAGACCACGATCGACACCTACAACCCGCATCTCGGCGAACCCGACATCAAGCCGAAGGGCTGGCTGCGCTCGCACGAGTGGTTCAAGCGCGAGGACCGCGACGGCTTCTCGCGCCGCAGCTGGATGAAGAACCAGGGCCGCGCCGCGCATCTGTTCGACGGCCGCCCGGTGATCGGCATCTGCAACACCTGGTCCGAGTTCAATCCCTGCAACTCGCATTTCCGCATCCTTGCGGACTACGTGAAGCGCGGCGTCTACGAGATGGG
>JAHCKU010000152.1 GCA_026125625.1 Burkholderiales bacterium
AACCGTCGCCGCCATTGAATCGGCCGGCGGCACGGCCATCGCGATCCAGGGCGATGTCGGCAATCCGGATGACGTAGCGGCGCTGTTCGCCGGCGCGAAGCAAGCCTTCGGACGCATCGACGTCGCGGTCAACAGTGCGGGCGTCATGCCGATGGCGCCGATCGCCGCAAGCAGCCTGGCCGACTTCGACAAGGTGATCGCCACCAACTTGCGTGGCGCCTTCCTGGTGCTGGCCCAGGCCGCCGCGAACGTCGGCGAGGGCGGCCGCATCATCGCCCTATCCACCAGCGTCATTGCCAAATCGTTCCCGGCCTACGATCCCTACATCGCGTCCAAGGCCGGCGTCGAAGGGCTGGTGCGCGTGCTCGCCAACGAGCTGCGTGGGCGCGGCATCACGGTCAACGCGGTCGCGCCGGGGCCGGTCGGCACCGACCTGTTCCTCGACGGCAAGAGCCTCGAGCAGATCAAGCAGATCGCCAAGCTGGCGCCGCTGGAGCGGCTGGGTACGCCCGACGACATCGCCAGCGTGGTGTCGTTCCTGGCCGGCCCCGACGGGGGCTGGGTCAACGCTCAGGTGCTGCGCGCGAACGGCGGCTTCGCCTGAACCACACCCTTCGCTGAACCCATCAAGGAGATACTCCTATGAGCCAAGTCATCCTGTCACATCTATCGCCCCCGAATGTGCTAAACGTATGCGCTTGCGGGCGTTCCAGGAGGGGGCATGACCGACTTCGAGCGCAAGGCTAGCGCGGATGGCCTGACCTTCAAGCTGTACCGGGGGGAGGGCGTGGCGTTGCTCGCTTTCGACCTCGATGAGGAGCAGGCTACCGACGATTTCGTCGGCTTCACGGTCGAAGTGAAGTACCCTGGTGCTAATCGTTGGGGCACGCTGCACAACCGCCTGCACTTCGACTATCCGCCGACCCCGACACGCACGCGTACCTACAAGTCCACCGAGGCCCCGTTCCAGAAATTCCGCTGGATACACGTGCCCACGCAAACCCCGGACGGTGAGTTCCGCTATCGCGTGTCGGCGCGTTATATGGCGGCCGACGGCACGCTGCGTACCGGTGCCGCAGTGGAGAATGCGATCTCTCTAGCGCCGCACACCATCGAGGGTTTCGTCAATGTCGGTTTCACCCGTGGTTTTGCCAGTTCACAAGCTTATGTGACTCGCTTCAACAACGAAACCGGTATCCTGCCGCCACCGGGTGCCCCGTCTGCGGCCAGCCTCGATCACGACATGACGCCGTTCGAGGAACACTACACATGGCTTGGATTCGAGGCCAGACGGTTGATCCTGGAACTGCTCGATGAGGTGGAGGCCGATCCGGCACTCACGCTCGATGCACTGATCTACGAGTGCAAGGAACCGGACATTCTGTATCGTCTCGAGCAACTGGGCTCGCGGGTGCGTGCAATCATCGACGATCATGGCGAGCAGGGTCACGACGACAGTTGCGAATCGATCAGCGCTGAACGGCTTGAAGCAGCCGGCGCCGAAATCACACGCATGCACTTCGGCCGCCAGCAGCACAACAAGGTGCTGCTGGTCCGTCGCGACGGCGTGCCGATCAAGGCGCTCGCCGGTTCGACCAACTTCTCGCTGCGCGGTCTGTATATCCAGGCCAACAACGCGCTGCTGTTCGACGGCGAGGACGTCGCTGGCAAGTTCGGCGAGCTGTTCGATGCGTACTGGACTGTGCCGAAGAAGTTCCGTCAGAACCCGCTGTCGCAGCGCTGGTGGATGGTGCGCGACGAACCAGGCTCGCGCGTGTCGTTGTGCTTCTCGCCGCACGCCGACAATGCGTTGTCGCTCGATCCGGTGGCCGAGGCGATCGAGGGCGCTGACAGTTCGGTGCTGTACTCGATCGTGTTCCTTAGCCAACTCACCGGCCGGGTACGCGAGGCGCTGGACGAACTGATGGAGCGCTCGTTGTTTTCCTATGGCGTCGCGCAGCGCACGGGAAGCCTGGCCGTCAAGAAACCGGACGGCTCTACCGGCCTGTTGCCATTCGCCTACTTGGCTGATCACGCGCCGGAGCCGTTCAAGTCGGAATGGAGTGGCAACACGACGGGCCATTCCAACATGGTCCATCACAAGTTCGTGGTGACCGACTTCAACGGCGAGCGGCCGACCGTGTTTACCGGCTCGTCCAACATGGCTGCGGGTGGCGAAAAGGCTAACGGCGATCACCTGATCCGCATCGAGGACCGCAAGATCGCCATCGCCTATGCTATCGAGGCGCTACGCCTGTTCGATCACTTCCACTTTCGGGTCAAGACCCGGCCCGCCGACGCCGAACGCACGCTGCGGCTGGCCAAGCCGCCGGGGCCAGGAAGGAAGACCTGGTTTGCCTCGTACTACCGCAAGGGGCATGTGAAGGAGCGCGACCGCAAGTTGTTTGCGAAGTAGACGACGTCCGCAGCAGAAATAGCCGCAGCCCTGTCAGAATATCTATCTTCCCTGGCCAGAACATGAGGCAACTGTCTTCGTAAGAAGGCAGTTCGGGGCAGCTTTGATTGCAATTTGGAAGGGGCCGCAGATAGGGGGACTGCCCGGCAGCTTCCGCTTCCTTGGCCGCAATCAAGGCTACGGACTCTGTCGGCGCGCGGTCTGGCGGTGAACACGGCAAGCCCCGGAGGCGAGGAGTTTCCCGACTTCACGGACTTCTGGCTCGTCAAGCCGACTCAGGGACAGCGCACGCTCACGATCTTCGCGCTCCTCGACAGTCCGAGCGTCGCGGGCGCATACCGTTTCGAAATCCGGCCCGGCGGTGCAACTCAGGTAGAGGTCACCGCCGAGCTGTACCCGCGCAGCAGGATCGACAAGCTCGGCATTGCACCGCTCACTTCCATGTTCATGTTCGGCGAGGATCCCTCCGGCCGACGCTTCGATGACTTCCGTCCGGAGGTGCACGACAGCGATGGCTTGTCGGTGCAGACCGGCGCGGGCGAGTGGCTCTGGCGTCCGCTGGTCAACCCGCGGCAGCTGCAGGTCAATCGGTTCATGGACGACAACCCGAAAGGCTTCGGGCTGATCCAGCGCGACCGCGACTTCTCGCACTATCAGGATAGCGAGGCGCGTTACCACCTCCGCCCCAGCTGCTGGATCGAGCCACTCGGCGACTGGTCCAAGGGCGGGCTGGAGCTCGTGCAGATTCCGGCGTCGGAGGAGATCTATGACAACATCGTTGCGTACTGGGTGCCTGCGGCACCGGTCGAGGCCGGCATCATCGAGCGCATTCAGGCGATGGTGCCGCCGGCGTACGACTGATCGCTCAATGAAAGCGTCCAATGCGTCGCGCCCGCTGACTGCGGGGACGGCGCATTTTTTTTGGCATCGCGGAGCACGTAGACGACGAACAGGCGCGTATCAGAGCGGTGGCTTTTCAGGCATAGTCGTGAACATGCGAGCATTTGTTCTTACGAAATACGGCGGACCGGAAGCAGCGGAGTTGCGCGAGGTGCCGCAACCCCGCCCAGGGCTGCAAGAGGTCCTGGTGCGTGTGCATGCAGCGGGCCTCAACCCTGTCGACTTCAAGATCCGCCAGGGCATGCTGAAGGTGATCCAGCGTTATCCCTTGCCGGTTGTGATGGGCAACGACCTCGCCGGCGTGGTGGAGGTGCGTGGAGAAAGCGTGACGCGCTTTGTGGAAGGAGATCGGGTATTCGCGCGCGTGGCCACGGACTCCTTGGGCGCTTTCGCCGACTATGCGGTTGTCCCGGAAAGCCTTCTGGCTAAAATACCGGCGTCGCTCGATTTCGAGACGGCGGCGGGCATCCCCCTCGCCAGCCTCACGGCGCTTCAGGCGCTTCGCGACGAATTGCAGTTGAAGGCGGGCAGCCGGGTGTTCATCCCTGGCGGCGCGGGCGGCGTCGGGACCTTCGCCATCCAGCTCGCCAAGTGGCTCGGGGCGGAGGTCACGACCACAGCCTCACCACGGGGGAGGGCGCTTGTCGAGCGGCTCGGGGCCGACGTGGTGATCGACTACACGACGCAACGCTTCGAGGACCATGTCCGCAACGTGGACGGCGTCTTCGACCTGCTCGGAGGAGAGACGCTCAAGAAATCATTTGGGGTCGTGAAGCACGGCGGCAAGGTGGTGTCGATCGCAGGGATGCCAGAGCCTGAGACCGCGCGAAAAGATCTAGGTCGGGGTGCGGCGCTCACGGCCCTTTTCTGGATCGCGAGCTATGGTTTGCGCGCGCGGAGGCCAGGAAACACGGTGTTACGTATCGCTACCTGTTCATGCACCCAAGCGGTGCTGAGCTTGCGGAACTCGGGCAGTTGGTCGAGGACAAGAAGCTCGAGCCCGTGATCGACCGCGTGTTTCCCTTTGCTGAGATCGGTCAGGCATTCGCTTACCTTGAGTTCGGTCGCGCCAAGGGCAAGGTCGTGGTGCGTATCCAAGAGTGATAACGCTTCGCGATGCGCGACTCTTGTACGAATTCACGCTGACGCTCACGCCGCAGGCAGGCGCTTTTGCACGCGCACCAGACCGGATTCATCGCCGGGAACGATGCGCCATGTTCGTTCCGCTACCGTTGTCTTACGCTGGGTGCGATAGGTGGGCATCTGCAACAGGGCCGCATTCGGGGCGACTTCCAGCAATCGCCCGCTGGCGAAAACGCCGTCGCTGAACTCCACCAGCAGCTCATCGCCTGCGGAAAGGTGCGCTTCGCTGGGCGTGTCGAGGCTGCGCAGCAAGGCGCCAGGGTATAGGTGCGTGTTGTTGGCAGAGAAACGCCAAGGCATTGGAACCTCCCGTCGCAGTTAGCCAAACCCCAACACAGTAACCGATTCATGGGTGTCCCCGGCCAAGAAGGCGGCCGGTCGCGCTGTCGTGCTTCGCATCGCCCCTCGCATTGGAAGATACAAGGCAATGTGAAGAAAAATGGGAGATTGCAGGTCAGCACCGCGGAAAGCATTGCGCCAATAGCCCATCTTGTGGCCCAGTTACGCCTGGTTGTTTGCTACCACAGATGAAGCTGAGTATTCCCACCAAACTTTTCCTTGCCGTGCTGACTGCCTGCGCTCTGGTGCTGGTGGTCAATGGCATCGCCGGGCGCCTCAGCTTCGAGCGTGCTTTCCTGGGCTATCTCAACGAGCAAGGTGTGCAGCGTATGCAGGAAATAGCCGTGCGCTTGGCGAGCGAATACCGAAGGCATGGTAATTGGGAGTTCCTGCGGGGTAAGCCTGAGGTGTGGTTCCAGCTTGTCAGGCCACGAACGATGAATACGGATGGCAAATGGGATCAGCCGCCACCTTTATCCGACCAGACGGGAGTGATCCTGCGCCTTGCGTTGTTCGACGAGCAGGACCAGCGGCTGTTGGGTAATCCTGCGGCCGCCGCAGAAGGCACCATCCGCAGACAGGTGACCGTGGACGACCGTACCGTAGGCTGGTTGGCCATGGTGCCCTTGGAGAAGGCCGTCGACGAAGGCGATGTGCGTTTCTACCAGGCACAGCAGCGAGCATGGTGGATCAACATCGCGGCCTCAGTGGTGGTCGCAGCGCTGCTGGCTTGGGTGCTCTCGCGAGCTCTGCTTGGGCGCCTGCAGATGCTGACCGGCGGCATCCACAAGCTGGCAGCGGGCGACTACACGACCCGCATCGTGAGCAGGACGGACGACGAATTGGGCCGTCTGGTGCAGGACTTGAACCGCCTGGCCAACGTGCTGGAGCGCACGGAGCAGAGTCGCCGGGACTTCATGGCCGACATCTCGCATGAGCTGCGCACCCCGCTCGCTGTGTTGCGCGCGGAACTGGAGGCGATCCAGGACGGCATCCGGCCGCTGCACCCGGACAGTCTGGCACCGCTGCAGGGGCAGGTCCAGCAGCTGGGCGAGCTGATCGACGACTTGCACGAGCTGTCGATGACCCAGGCAGAACCGTCCTATCAGTTCGCGCCCATTGACGTGGGCGCTGCACTCGACGCCGCCTTGGCCAGCATGGCGCGCCGCTTTGCCGACGCGGGCCTGGAACTGCATGCAGACCTGTCCCCCACGCCCCTGCTCGTGCAAGGCGAGGAAAGGCGCCTCCAGCAGCTCTTCGCGAACCTGCTCGAGAACGCGACACGCTATACGGATCGCGGCGGACAGGTGCATGCCAGCGTGCAGCAGGATCGCGGGCACGCCGTGATCGTGATCGAAGACAGTGCTCCCGGTGTGCCCGATGACAAACGGGCGCGGCTGTTCGAGCGCTTCTACCGCGTCGAAACATCGCGCAGTCGAGCCAGTGGGGGCAGCGGTCTCGGGTTGACGATCTGTCGCCACATCGTGCAGGCGCATCGTGGCGAGATCCGTGCAGAGGCCTCCTCCTTGGGCGGCCTGCGCATCGTCATTGCTTTTCCTCTATTGCCATGAACCATCCAAGCGGCAGTTCCAAGCGCATCCTCGTGGTGGAGGACGAACCGCGCCTGGCGGCGGTGCTGTGCGACTACCTGAAAGCCGCAGGCTACGAGACCGAGCGCGTGGCCGACGGCCTGCAAGTCATGGAGACCTTCCATCGCTGGCATCCGGATCTCGTGTTGCTGGACCTGATGCTGCCCGGCGTCGATGGCGTGGACCTGTGCCGCGCACTGCGCACCGACAGCGATGTGCCCGTGATCATGGTCACCGCGCGCGTCACGGAGGTGGATCGGCTGTTGGGTCTGGAGGTGGGCGCCGACGACTACATCTGCAAGCCCTTCAGCCCGCGTGAGGTCGTTGCGCGCGTCGGCACGGTGCTGCGCCGATATCGGCATGGCGCGGTGACGGCGCCCAAGGGCCTGCAGATTGACGAGGATGGATGCCGCGCCGCGCTGCACGGCCGATGGCTGGACCTCACGCCGGTCGAGTTCCGGCTGCTGCGCACGCTGGCCGGTGCGCCTGGCCGCGTGTGGTCGCGCGACCAGCTCATGAACCATCTCTATACCGACCACCGCATCGTCACCGATCGCACAGTGGACAGCCATGTGAAGAACCTGCGCCGCAAGCTCGGCGAAGCCGGCGCCGAGGGCGATACGATCGCTTCGATCTACGGCGTCGGGTATCGCTTCGACCTGGAGTAGACGTACCGGCGAGGCCAGCATGGTGTTTCTTGCGATTTGCTGCACATTTGCTTCGCATCATGGCGGCATCCTTGTTTATATGAGGTCGCCGCATGTCTCCTGCCGATTCCCGTTCAGTTGCCACGCGCTGCCTGTATGGTGGGCTTGCGTGCACGCTCGCGTTCGTGCTGGTGGCTTGCAAGTCCGAGGAGCCTCCGCCGAGGCCGGAAGCAGTCGTCACCGTGCAGACCGTGGCAACGCAGTCCCTGGC
>JAHCKU010000153.1 GCA_026125625.1 Burkholderiales bacterium
ATGCGCGAGATGCTGGTCGAGCAGCGCGACGTCTTCTACTACGTGACGGTGATGAACGAGAACTACGTGCACCCGGCCATGCCGGCAGATGCACGCGAGGGCATCGTCAAGGGTATGTACCGGCTGCGCGAGAGCAGCATCGACGGCGGCGGCAAGCGCGACAAGAAAGCCGCAGCACTGCGGGTGCAGCTGCTGGGCTCGGGCACCATCCTGCGGGAAGTGCTCGCCGCGGCAGAGATGCTGGAGCAGGAGTGGAAGGTGAGCGCGGACGTCTGGAGCGTGACCAGCTTCACCGAACTGCGACGCGAAGGCATGGAGATCGATCGGTGGAACCGCCTGCATCCTGACCAGGATGCGCGCCCGACCTGGGTCGAGAAGTGCCTCGGCGGCACCAGCGGACCGGTGATCGCGGCCACCGACTACATGCGCAGCGTCGGCGACATGATCCGCAACTGGGTGCCGCGCCGCTACACCGTGCTCGGGACCGACGGCTTCGGCCGCAGCGACACGAGAGTGGCGCTGCGCCGCTTCTTCGAAGTCGACCGGCACCATGTGGTGGTGGCTGCGCTCAAGTCGCTGGCCGACGAGGGCAGCATTGAGCGCAAGCTGGTGAAGCAGGCGATCGAGCGCTATGGCATCGACAGCGAGGCCGGCAATCCGTGGGCACGGTGACGTATCGTCATGCCGGCAGAAGCCGGCATCCAGGCTGTGGAAGCAGCCTTTCGAGAGATGCATGAAACCTGGGCCCCGGCCCCGGATAGAAGCACTCCGGGGCAGGCTCTGCGCCGGGGCGACGACGTTTTCGTCATGCCGAACTCGCACGCTGCGAACGACTCCAACCTGCTGGAGACGCTCACAGCTTCCTCAGCGTGCTGATTCAGTACGCTGAAGGCTGGAATCACAATAAGGAGTAAGCTTGCATCATGCTGGTACAGTTCGAAAGCAAAGTCGGCGGATTCTCCATGTTCGGAGACGTCGCCATCAGCCTGCTCAAGCTCATGGGCCACAGCGGCACGGTTCCGGGTGCGATCCTTGCGGCCGACATTCCCGCCGCGCTCACTCAGCTGCGCGCTGGCCTGCATGCCCAGCCGGAGGAACCGGAAGTCGACGAGACCGATGGCCAGACAGGCGAGAAGCCGGAGCCGCCGGTGTCGATCCACCGCCGTGCAGTACCGCTGGTCGACCTGCTGACGCGCTCCGCACAGGCGGGTAGCGACGTGATCTGGCGCTGAGCCGACGTTTCCGCATTCGTTTGGCGAGATCACCCGCTCATCGACACGGATGAGCAGCGCAGTCCTGTTCAGTGCGCAGGTCGCCGTCGTTCACGACCTTTGCACCCAGTTGCTGGCCGGAAGAAATACAAACAGAAAACACAAGAGGCGCCAGCAGAGGCATGGCCACACCACTGATCATCTACCACGCCGAGTGCGTTGACGGCTTCACTGCTGCCTGGGCCGCCTGGCGCGCGCTGGGTGCCGGTGCGCAGTACCTGCCTGCGCATCATGGCACGGCACCGCCGGTGGTCGACAACCGCGACGTGGTGATGCTCGATTTCGCGTATCCGCGCGCCACCTCTCTCGAGCTGGCCGCGCAGGCGCGCACGTTCCTGGTGCTCGATCACCACAAGACCGCACTCGAGGAGTTGGGCAGCCTGCCCTTCGCCCGGCTGGACATGCAGCAGTCGGGCGCGGGCCTGGCGTGGCGCCACTTCCACCCCGGCACCGAGGTTCCGCGCCTGGTCCGAACCGTGGAGGACGGCGATCTATGGCGACACGCACTGCCCGACACGCGCGCGGTGTATCTGCGCCTGACCTATGAGCCGCGCACCTTCGGCAACTGGGACCGCATCGCTCAGCTGACTTCCAGCGCGGCGGGGTTCGAGTCGTTTGCAGCCGAAGGCCGTGTGCTGCAAGAGGAACGCGACTTCCAGGTCGAACGGCTGCTGCTGCGCCGCCATGAAGTCGTGCTGGAAGGCGAGACGGGCCTCGCCGCAGAAGCGCCAGCGGCATTCCGCAGCGAAGTCGGCCATCGCCTGGCCGAGCTGTCCGGAACCTTCGGGCTGGTATGGTACGCGCGCGCCGGCAGCTATCGCATCAGCCTGCGCAGCATCGGCGACTATGACGTCGAGCGCCTGGCTCGGCGTTTCGGCGGAGGCGGACACCGCAACGCCGCCGGCTTCACGCTATCCGACCGCGGAATGGTCCGCACCCTGCTCGGGCGGTAGCAGGCAGTGTCAGAAGATCCCTCGCTACGCTCGGGATGACACGTAGAGTTTGGGCAGGCTGTCGAAAACTACCGCGCGGAGTTCAGGTGCGCCACTCGCGCATGCTCTGTACGCCACCTTCATTGTCGACCGATTCCAGGCGCACGGTGAAACCCCATAGCCGGCCCAGATGCCTGAGCACCTCCTCGGCCTGCCTGTCTTCGAGCGGACGGCCGCGATAGATGTGGTTGCGCAGGACCAGAGAGCGATCGCTCTCGCGGTAGTAGCGCACCACCTGGATGTCGGGCAGCCGGTTCTCGCGCCGGTACAGCTCGGCCAGCATGCGCCGCACGCGCCGATAGCCCTGCTCATCGTGGATGCTGTCCACCAGCAGCTCCGCTTCGCCCTCGTGATCGGCAATCACGAACAGGTGCAGATCGCGAATGAGCTTGGGCGACAGATACTGCGCGATGAACGATTCGTCCTTGAAGTTGCGCATGGCGAAATCGAGCTGACGCACCCAGTCGCCGCCGGCGATGTCCGGGAACCATTCGCGATCCTCCGCGGAGGGTGCCTCGCACATGCGGCGGATGTCCTGCATCATGGCAAAGCCCAGCGCGTACGGATTGATGCCGTGGTAGCCGGGTTCGTCGAAGCCGCGCTGAGTAACCACGTTGGTATGGTGGTGCAGGAACTCGAACATGAAGGCATCGTCGATCCGGCGCTTGTCGTACAGGCGATTGATCAGCGTGTAGTGCCAGAACGTCGCCCAGCCCTCGTTCATCACCTTGGTCTGGATCTGCGGATAGAAGTACTGCGACAGCTTGCGCACGATGCGCACCAGCTCGCGCTGCCACGGCGCCAGCGTGGGCGAGTGCTTCTCGACGAAGTACAGCACGTTCTCCTCCGGCTCGACCGGGAAGGCCCTGCCATCGTCGACCACCCGCTCCGCTTCCTTCTGCGGAATGGTGGTGCGCCACAGATCGTTGAACAGCCGCCGCTCGTGCTCGGCGCGCTCGCTGCGGCGCGCTTCGCGCTCACGGCTGGAAATGGGCTGGGGACGGCGATATCGGTCCACACCGTAATCCATCAACGCGTGGCAGGAATCGATGATCTCCTCCACCTGTGCCATGCCGTAGCGCTCCTCGCACTCCATCACGTAGCGACGGGCGAACACCAGGTAGTCGAGGATTGCATCGGCCTGAGTGAACTGGCGGAACAGGTAGTTGCCCTTGAAGAACGAGTTATGACCGTAGCAGGCATGCGCCACCACCAGCGCCTGCATCACCATGGTGTTCTCTTCCATCAGATAGGCGATGCAGGGATTGGAATTGATCACGATCTCGTAGGCCAGCCCCTGATAGCCCTTGCGATACGCCTGCTCGTTGCGGATGAACGACTTGCCGTACGACCAATGCGGATAGCCGAGCGGCAGGCCGCTGGAAGCGTAGGCGTCGAGCATCTGTTCCGAGCTGATGACCTCGATCTGGTTGGGGTAGGTGTCCAGGCCGAACTCGGCTGCCACCTCGGCGATCGCGTCGTGGTAGCGCTCGATCAGCTCGAACTCCCATTCCGGCCCATGAGACAGCGGCATGCTCGCCGCTCCTTCACCGGACACGTCGGACCTTCCGCGCAGCACCGAGCTCATCCTGCGTGCTCCTTCGAGAACAGGTCGCGGAACACCGGATAGATGTCCTGCGCACGACTGACGCGCTTCATGGCGAAGTTCTTCTCCTCGCCCTGCAGCTCCTCGTACTCGGCCCACAGCGGGCTCTTGCGCGAATACTCCTCTTCCGGCGTCTCGATGTAGGCGAAGTAGCGCGCCAGAGGGAGCAGCTGCTCGCGCAGGAAGCGTGCGCTCTTGCCGGCGTCGGCGCCGAAGGCATCGCCGTCGGAGGCCTGTGCCGCATAGATGTTCCACTCGCTCACCGGAAAACGCGCCGCCACCACGGTCTTCATCAGCTCCAGAGCGGACAGCACCACGGTCCCGCCGCTGCGCTGGTCGTAGAAGAAAGTGTCCTCGTCCACCTCCTCGGCCTCGTCGGTGTGACGGATGAACACCAGCTCCACATGCTCATACTTGCGCGTCAGGAACAGATAGAGCAGTGTGAAGAAGCGCTTGGCCAGATCCTTCTTGCGCTCGTCCATGGAGGCCGATACGTCCATCAGGCAGAACATGACCGCCCGTGCCACCGGCGCCGGCTGCGCCACCCGATGGCGGTAGCGCAGATCCACGTCATCGAGAAAAGGCAGGCGCGCGATGCGTCCCTTCAGCTCCAGGATCTGCGCCTCCATGTCCTGGATCCGGCCCGCCGGCGCGGCCTCCTGCAGCAGCCGGGCGAGCATCTCCTGCAACGCATCCAGCTCCTCGCGCAAGGGTCCACCCAGCGCAATGCGCCGCGCCAGCGCAGTCTTCATGGTGCGCGGCACGCTCAGGTTGTTGGGCGCCCCGTCTTTCACGTAGCCGGCGCGCACCAGCTTCTTGTGCTGCGCCTCGGCCAAGGTGGTGCGCATCAGGTTGGGCAGCTCGAGATCCTCGAAGAAGATGTTGAGGAACTCGTCACGTGACAGGCTGAACACGAAGTCGTCGGTCGACTCGCCGCTGCCCGGCTCTTGTCCGCCCGAACCGCCGCCACCGCCGCTGGGGCGCTGGATGCGGTCGCCGCGCACGAACTCGCGATTGCCGGGGTGCACCGACTCCCAGTCACCGCCCTGGCCGTAGCTGAAACCGGGCTCGGAGATGTCCTTGGCCGGAACCTTGACTTCACCGCCCTGGATCATGTCCTTGATCGAGCGGTCGGCCACCATGCCTTTGACCGCCCGCCGGATGTGATCCTTGTAGCGGCGGATGAAGCGTTCGCGGTTCACCGCGCTCTTGTTGCGTCCGTTCAACCGTCGATCGATCAGATGCATGGTCTTGTCTGTTCTGAATGCTGGGCTAGGGATCGGACTCGGCCAGCGGAGCGCCGGAGGCGGTTCCGCTGCGCCGAGCTCGCGGGGCCCTGATGATCACGACGATTTCTGCACCCGCAGATACCATTCGGAGAGCAGGCGCACCTGCTTCTCCGTATAGCCCTTGAACACCATGCGCTCGACGAAGCTCTGATGCTTCTTCTGATCTTCGGCCGAGGCCTTGGCATTGAAGGAGATGACCGGAAGGAGATCCTCGGTGCTCGAGAACATCTTCTTCTCGATCACTTCGCGCAGCTTCTCGTAGCTGTTCCATGCCGGGTTCTTGCCCGCATTGTTGGCGCGGGCGCGCAACACGAAATTCACCACCTCGTTGCGGAAATCCTTGGGGTTGGCGATGCCCGCCGGCTTCTCGATCTTCTCCAGCTCGGCGTTCAGCGCGGCGCGGTCGAAGATCTCGCCGGTATCGGGATCGCGGTACTCCTCGTCCTGCAGCCAGCAATCGGCATAGGTGACGTAGCGGTCGAAGATGTTCTGGCCATACTCGGAATACGATTCGAGATAGGCCGTCTGGATCTCCTTGCCGATGTACTCGGCATAGCGCGGGCTGAGCCAGCCCTTGATGAACTCCAGGTACCTGCGCCGCTGCTCGTCCGGGAAGTCCTCGCGCCCGATGCGCTGCTCCAGCACGTACATCAGGTGCACCGGATTGGCGGCCACCTCGCTCTGGTCGTAGTTGAACACCGCCGACAGCACCTTGAAGGCGAAGCGCGTGGAGATGCCGGTCATGCCTTCGTCGGCACCGGCGTAGTCGCGGTACTCCTGATAGGACTTGGCCTTGGGATCGGTGTCCTTCAGGCTTTCGCCGTCGTACACGCGCATCTTCGAGTACACGCTCGAATTCTCCGGATCCTTCATGCGCGACAGCACCGAGAACTGCGCCATCATGTCCAGCGTGCCGGGGGCGCACGGCGCCTGTGCCAGGGCGCTGTGGCGCAGCAGCTTCTGATAGATCTTGATCTCTTCCGACACCTGCAGGCAGTACGGCACCTTCACGATGTAGATGCGGTCGAGGAAGGCCTCGTTGGTGCGGTTGTTGCGGAAGCTCTGCCACTCGGACTCGTTGGAGTGGGCCAGGATGATGCCGTTGAACGGCATGGCGGAGAAGCCCTCGGTACCCTTGAAGTTGCCTTCCTGAGTGGCCGTCAACAGCGGGTGCAGCATCTTGATCGGCGCCTTGAACATCTCCACGAACTCGAGCAGGCCCTGGTTGGCCAGGCACAGTCCGCCGGAATAGCTGTAGGCATCCGGGTCATCCTGCGAGAAGCGGTCCAGCTTGCGGATATCGACCTTGCCGACCAGCGTCGAGATGTCCTGGTTGTTCTCGTCGCCGGGCTCGGTCTTGGCGATCGCCACCTGCTTGAGCACCGAAGGCTGGATGCGGACCACCTTGAACTGCGAGATGTCCCCGCCGAACTCCTTGAGCCGTTTGACCGCCCAGGGCGACATGATGCCGGTCAGGTAGCGCGCCGGAATGTTGTACTCACGCTCGAGCAGCTCGCCGTACTGGTCGGGCGGGAACAGGCTCAGTGGCGACTCGTTCACCGGCGAGCCCTTCAAGGCATAGATGGACTGGCGCTCCATCAGCTGCTTGAGTCGTTCGGCGATCGAGGATTTGCCGCCGCCTACCGGCCCCAGCAGATACAGAATCTGCTTGCGCTCCTCGAGGCCTTGCGCGGCGTGCTTGAAGAAGGACACGATCTGGGCAATCGCGTCCTCCATCCCGTAGAACTCCTCGAAGGCGGGATAGCGCTTGATCACGCGATTGGCGAAGATCCGCGACAGTCGCGGATCGTGGCGGGTATCGACCAGTTCCGGCTCACCGATGGCGGCGAGCATGCGCTCCGAAGCGCTGGCGTATGCCCCTGGATCCCGCCGGCACAGATCGAGATACTGCTCGAGGGACATCTCTTCGTCTTGGGTCGAGGTGTAGCGGGACCTGTACCCCTCGATGATCGTTGTCATAGTTTCGACTCCTAGCTGATTCAGTTCATGTCCAGTACCTTTCTTATTGTCGTTGCCGATGCACTTCGCTGCAGTTTCGCTCCGCCCTACTTCAGCATGCCGCGTGCCTTGACGCTGAAATGCTAACCATTGTTACGGTAGCGCAAGCGGTAACTGTATGGTTGC
>JAHCKU010000154.1 GCA_026125625.1 Burkholderiales bacterium
CCATCCATGCCACGTATGCGCCCACCATGTACAGCGCGCCGTGGGCGAAGTTGACGATGTTGAGCAGGCCGAAGATCACCGCCAGCCCGAGGCTGAGTATGGCGTAGAACGAGCCGTTGACCAGGCCCAGCAGAAGCTGGCCGAGCAGGGCCTGGATGGGGATTCCGAAGATTTGATCCATGATCGATGGAGCCGAGGCTAGAGGCTGAGGAACAGCGCGAGGCGGCGGCTCGACGCGCTCCGGCCTCCAGCCTCCATCCCGAGCCCGTTATTTTTTAACCAGCGCGCATCGCGACAGCGACAACGGCTGGAATGCCTGATCCGCGGGGATCACCTGGCGCACGTGGTAGTAGTCCCACGGCTTCTTCGACTCGCTCGGCTTTTTAACCTGGAACAGATAGATGTCATGTATCAGCCGGCCATCCTCGCGCAGGCGCATGTTCTTGCCGAACATGTCCGACTGCGGATTCTTGCGCAGCCACGCCATCACCATGTCGGCATCGTCGCTGCCGGTGGCATCGACGGCCTTGAGGAACATGGTCACGGCGGAATACACGCCGGCCTGGTTGCTGGAGGGCATCTTCTTCATCTTGTCGAAGTAGCGCTTGCTCCACTTGCGCGTGTCGTCGTTGAGATCCCAGTACCAGCCCTCGGTCACGTACATGCCCTGCGTGGCGTTCAGGCCGAGGCTGTGCACGTCGGTGATGAACACCAGCAGACCGGCCAGCGTCTGCTTCTTGGTCAGACCGAACTCGTTCGCGCCCTTGATCGAGTTGATGGTGTCGCCGCCGGCGTTGGCCAGGCCGACGATCTTCGCCCTCGATGCCTGCGCCTGCAGCAGGAAGGAGGAGAAGTCGGACGCCGACAGCGGGTGGCGCACCGCGCCCAGCACCTTGCCGCCGCTGGCCTTCACCACGTCGGAAGTGTCTTTCTCGAGCGAGTGGCCGAAAGCGTAGTCTGCGGTGAGGAAGAACCAGCTGTCCCCGCCATGCCCCACCACCGCTCTGCCGGTGCCGTTGGCCAGCGCGAAAGTGTCATAGGTGTGATGGATGGTATAGGGCGTGCATTCCTCGTTGGTGAGCCGGGTGGAGGCAGCGCCGGTGTTGATGTGGACGCGCTTCTTCTCCGCCATCACCTTGGCCGTGGCCAGCGCCACTGCCGAATTGAGCGCATCGGTCACCATGTCCACGCCGTCGCGGTCGATCCATTGCCGCACCCTGCTGGAGGCCACGTCCGCCTTGTTCTGATGGTCGGCGGCCACGACTTCGATCTTCTTGCCCTTGACCTTGCCGCCGAAGTCCTCGACCGCCATCTGCGCGGCCAGCACCGAGCCCTGGCCGCCGATGTCGGAGTACAGACCCGACATGTCGGTCAGCACGCCGATCCTGACCACATCGCCGGAAATCCTGCCTTGTGCCAGCGCTGCTCCACTGGTCAGCAGCAGCGCGGCTGCGACCACACACGTTCTTTTCATTCCAGTCTCCATCCAAGAACCCACATCCATCATCGTCATACACCCAGATACTCGTGCAGCATGCCCATGCGTGCAGACAGCTCGTCCTTGCGCACCACCTCGGCCACGCGTCCGCGCTCGACCACGTAGTGGCGATCGGCCAGCGGTGCGGCGAAACGGAAATTCTGATCGGCCATGACGATGGTGTAGCCGCGCGCCTTCAGCTGCTCGATCGCCTTACCCAGCGCCTTGACGATCACCGGCGCCAGGCCCTCGGTGATCTCGTCCAGCAGCAGCAGGCGCGCACCAGTGCGCAGAATGCGGCCCATCGCCAGCATCTGCTGCTCCCCGCCCGACAGGCGCATGCCCGGACTGCGGCGACGCTCGTGCAGATTGGGAAACATGGCGTAGATCTCCTCGACGCTCATGCCGCCCTCGCCCACGCGCGGCGGCAGCAGCAGATTCTCCTCCGTGCTCAGGGAGGCGAAGATGCCGCGTTCCTCGGGACAGTAACCCACGCCCAGACGCGCCACGCGGTGCGGCTGCAATCCCAGGATCTCCCGGCCTTCGAGCCTGAGCGAGCCACGCCTGCGGTCGATCAGGCCGAGCACCGACTTGAGCGTGGTGGTGCGGCCGGAGCCGTTGCGGCCGAGCAGAGTGATCAGCTCCCCACGTCCGACTTCGAAGCTCATGCCGTGCAGCACGTGCGACTCGCCGTACCAGGCGTGCAGATCGCGCATGTCGAGCATCGACTCAGACATGCTCGGCGCCCACGTACGCTTCCAGCACCGCCGGATCGTTCGACACTTCGCTGTAGCTGCCCTCGGCCAGCACCGCTCCGCGCTGCAGCACGGTGATGCGATCGCACAGATCCTCCACCACGCCCAGATTGTGCTCGACCATGAGCACCGTGCGTCCCTGCGCCACCTTCTTGATCAAGGCGGTGACGCGCCCGACGTCCTCGTGCGCCATGCCCTGCGTGGGCTCGTCCAGCAGCATCAGCTCTGGCTCCAGCGCGAGCGTGGTGGCCAGCTCCAGTGCGCGCTTGCGCCCGTAGGGCAGCTCCACTGCCTTGAGCCCGGCGTAAGCGGCCAGCTCCACGCTGCCCAGCAGCTCCATCGCACGCGCATCCAGCACCGACAGCGAACGCTCCGAACGCCAGAACTGATAGGACCCGGCAAGCTTGCGCTGCAGCGCCACGCGCACGTTCTCCAGCACGCTCATGTGCGGGAAGGTGGACGAGATCTGGAACGAGCGCACCACCCCCAGGCGTGCGACGCTGGCCGCCTTCAGCGCAGTGATGTCGGTCCCGCCGTAGATGATGGTGCCGGCAGTGGGCGGCAGAAACTTGGTGAGCAGGTTGAACATGGTGGTCTTGCCGGCCCCGTTGGGGCCGATCAGGGCATGGATGCTCCCGCGCCGGATCTTCAGATCGACGCCATTCACCGCCACGAAGCCCTTGAACTCCTTGCGCAGTCCGCGCGTTTCCAGGATGTAGTCGCCTGCCACCTGCTTCACAATTCCTTTGCCTGCTCGCGCAGGACGTTCTTCTGGATCTTTCCGGTCGAGGTCTTCGGCAGCGGTCCGAACACCACCGTCTTCGGACACTTGTAGTGCGCCAGACGTTCGCGGCAATAGGCAATCAGCTCGGCTGCACTCACCGGCCCGGTGTCGGATTTCAGGGTCACGAAGGCACATGGGGTCTCGCCCCACTTCTCGTCCGGCCGCGCCACCACCGCCACCTCCAGCACATCGGGATGACTATATAGGACATCCTCGATCTCCAGGGTCGAGATGTTCTCGCCCCCCGAGATGATGATGTCCTTGGAGCGATCCCTGATCTTGACGTAGCCGTCCGGGTAGACCACCGCCAGATCGCCGGTGTGGTACCAGCCGCCGCGGAAGGCTTCCTCGGTCGCGTTCGGATTCTTCAGATAGCCCTTCATGGTGATGTTGCCGCGGAACAGGATCTCGCCCATGGTCTGCCCGTCGGCCGGCACCTGCTGCAGCGTATGCGGATCGGCCACGATCATCGCCTCCTGCAGCTCGTAGTTGACCCCCTGACGGCCGTTGCGCACGGCACGCTCCTGCAGTGACAGCGCGTCCCATTCGGGGTGCTTGGCGCACACGCTCGCCGGCCCGTACACCTCGGTCAGGCCATAGACGTGCGTGAGGTCGAAACCCATCGCCTCCATGCCTTCGATCACCGGCTGCGGTGGTGCGGCCCCTGCGATCATGCCGTGCACGCGGTGCTCGATGCCCGCGCGCAGCGCTGCGGGCGCATTGATCAGCATGTTGTGCACCACCGGCGCGCCGCAGAAGTGCGTCACGCCATGCCTGCGGATCAGATCGAACACCGCGGCGGCTTCCACGCGGCGCAGACAGACGTTGGTACCGGCCACCAGCGCCACGGTCCAGGGAAAGCACCAGCCGTTGCAGTGGAACATCGGCAGGGTCCACAGGTACACCGGAAAGTGCGGCATGGCCCAGGTCACGACGTTGTTGACCGCGTTCAGATAAGCGCCGCGATGATGCAGCACCACGCCTTTGGGATTGCCGGTGGTGCCCGAGGTGTAGTTGAGCGCGATGGCATCCCACTCGTCGTCAGGAAGACGCCATTCGAAATCGGGATCGCCGCTGGCGAGGAAATCCTCGTAGCCGGCCTCACCCAGCAGCTCGCCGCTGCCGCCGGCGAGCGGATCGTCGATGTCGATCACCAGCGGCCTGCGCCCCACCATCTGCAGCGCGCGGCCGACGATATCCGACAGCTCGCGATCGGTGATCAGCACTTTGGCTTCGCCATGCTCGAGCATGAATGCGATGGCAGCCGGATCCAGGCGCGTGTTCAGTGCATTGAGCACCGCACCCAGCATCGGCACCGCGAAGTGCGCCTCCATCATCGCCGGCACGTTGGGCGCCATCACCGCCACCGTATCCTGGCGCCCGACGCCGTGACGCGCCAGGGCCGAGGCCAGACGCCGGCAACGCCGGTAGGTTTCCGCCCACGTGGCGCGATGCTCGCCATGCACCACTGCCAGACGCTGCGGGTAGACCGCCGCAGTGCGCCGCAGGAAGGATAGCGGCGACAAGGGGACGTAGTTGGCTTGATTCTTGTCCAGACCAAGCGCGTAAGGATTGGTGGACATTTGGGATCTCCTACGGATGACACCCGCTCTTCCCGCTCCTTTTGGGACGGAAGTCATGGGCGTTCTTCTTGCTTTGCTGGGGGCGGTCGGCCCGAGGGCCCAGATGATACTCGATGGCGTGCCGCACCGGGGGCTGCCCTCCGCTACCACCATCTCCCGGAAACGATTGATTTCTGCCCTTTTTCGCTAGACATGGAGAAAGTGCTCGCGGTCGGCGCGGCAACCGCTCGGTTGCGCGCGATACAGGCCGAGACCGAAGAAGCCACGGCAAGCCAGGCGAGCGTGCACGCCGCGGCTGGCAATGCCATGTGCCCGGTGCTGTTCCTGGAGATGATCGACTTCTCGCGCAAGTCGGTATCCGACCAGTTGCTGCTGCGCGAGCGCTTCAACGGACGCGTGGTACGCGCGCTGGAACAGGTGACGGTGCTCGACCGCATGGTCCTCGACACCGGCGAAGGGGTGGCCATCGCCTTCCTGGGCGGGCCGGAAGCGGCGCTGCACGTCATCCTCAAGCTGGCACGCTCGTTCCAATCCGCCACCGCCTCCGGCGACCCGCTGCAGGTCCGTGGCGGACTGAATCTCGGGCCGGTGCGCGTGACGCGTGATGCCGCAGGACAGCCGCTGGTGCTCGGGGATGGCCTCAACGTGGCGCAGCGCCTGCTGGGCCTCGCCGCACCCGGCCAGTTCCTGATTTCACGCGCCTACCACGAAGCGCTGTGCAAGCGTTTTCCCCTATACGGCGGCCTGTTCCTGTATCAGGGCTCGCGCACCGACAGTCACGTGCGCGAGCATGAAGTCTTCGAGCTCGACTTGCAGGCCGCGACAAAGATGGAAGTGCCCGCCCTCGCACCGGCGCAGCCGGGAGTGGAGGCCGCCGCGGAACATGTCGACGGCGGCCCAACCCGCACTGGGCAACAGCGCTGGGCGCTGGCGGTAGCCGGACTGTCCGCGGTCCTGCTGCTTGCAGCGGTCGCCACCCGCCTGGCCAACGCGCCCGAAGCGCAGCCGGCGAGCGTTCCGGGCGTCGCTGCGACCAAACCCAAACTTCCGCCGCCGCTCGAGCGGCCGCTGGTGCTGCGCGAGGTACCGCTGCATCCCGGCCCGTCCTCACATAGCAATGTCATGGAGTCGGCACAGGACGAGATCGTGGTGAATCAGTCGGGACTGGCCAGCCGATCGCCTGACGCCGAACCGCCGCTCGTCTCGACGCCGCCGGCCATCACGCCGACACCTTCGACGCAGCAGCCAGCCACCCGCACCACGGCCCGCACGCAAACCGCCAAGCGTAATGGCCAGCCGGCCGCTGCGACCGCGAAGACCACGGCATCCACGGTTGCCTCCGCACCCAGGGAAACACCCGCCACGGCCGGTCCGGCAACCGCTGGTCCGATGACATCCGACTACGAAAGCGCAGTGACGAGGGAGCCGGAGACGACGGCGATATCCACGGCGTGGGTTGCCCCGGCGCCGGTCCTGACGCCGGCACCCGCCCCCGTTGCACCTGCCGCATCCGCACCGGCCAAGAAGCCGGCGACGGCGCTGGTGCTGCTGGCCATCTCCCCCTGGGGCGAGGTGCTGGTGGATGGCAAGTCGATGGGCGTCAGCCCGCCGCTCACGGAGCTGGAGCTGCCGCAAGGCAAGCACCGGATCGTGGTGCGCAACGCCGGTTTCAAGCCGTTCGACGAGGTCATCGAGCTCGGCTCGAATCAGACCATGCGCATCAAGCACAAATTCGCACAGGGAGGCTGAGGCAAAGATGCCGGCTGCGATCCGCCTCCTCCTGCTGCTGCCCCTGCTGCTGCTGGCCGCCTGCCACACCGCTGCGGTGCAGGAGTTCCCCTTGACCAAGTTCAAGGCCGAAGCGGCACTCGACCGCGGCATCCGCGAATATGACAACGGTAACTACCGGGTGGCCGCACGCACCATTCAGGGCGCGCTCGATGCCGGACTGACCAAGCGCTCGCAGGGACGCGCACACAAGTATCTCGCCTTCATCCATTGCATCAGCGGCCAGCCGGGCGCGTGCCGCGATCAGTTCCGCCAGGCGCTGAAGGCCGATCCGCTTCTGGAATTGAAGCCCGAGGAAAGCGGCCATCCGATCTGGGATCCGGTGTTCCGCTCCGTGAAGAGCGACATGGCAAAGAAATGAACGCACCCGTGCATACTCCCAACGCGGTACAGCATCTCGGCCGCTACGAGCTGCTGTCGGAGCTGGGACAGGGTGCGATGGGCGTGGTCTACCGCGCACGCGACCCGGTGCTGGAACGCGTGGTGGCGATCAAGACCATCAACCTCACGCTGCCCAAGGACGAGCTGCCCGAATACGAAGGTCGCTTCTATCAGGAAGCGCGCGCGGCCGGCGGCCTGAATCATCCGAACATCGTCACCATCTACGACATCGGCAAGAGCGAGCGCGTCGCCTACATGGCGATGGAGATGCTGGAGGGCGAGGAGCTGCGCTCGGTACTGGCGCACAAGGAGCCGCTGCCGGTGACCCTGGCGCTGGACATCGCCATGCAGGTGGCGGACGGCCTGGCCTACGCGCACGAGCGCCATGTCGTGCATCGCGACATCAAACCGGCCAACATCATGATCGTGCACGACGGTCTGGTGAAGATCACCGACTTCGGCATCGCGCGCATGCGCACCAACGAAGTCAAGACCATGACCGGCATGATTCTCGGCTCGCCCAAGTACATGTCG
>JAHCKU010000155.1 GCA_026125625.1 Burkholderiales bacterium
AAATCGCCTCGGTCGCGCACGGGATAGTTGTGCAGAGCTTCCCTAGCGGCGTGCACGTGCGCGCCGCGCCAGCTGCACCAGGGCTTGGCGCACCTGCCCCGGATTGCCGATGGGTGCGTCGAACTCGAAGCGCAGCAACGCGTCGTCGGCGCGCAGATCGAAGCCGTCGCAATCGATGCCCACCATCCGTACCTCCTGCACCGTGCGTTCGTGCACCAGCCGGCAGTAGTCGCGCAGGGCCGGGACGTGGTCCTGGTTCATGTGCGCGATGATGGAGGCTTCCGCATCTTCCAGGCTCTCGGCGGCGAGATAGCTCTCGCCCGGGATCCAGTGCAGTCCGCCGAAGCCATGGATGTAGCGTACCTGCAGCGGTTCGATCAGATAGAAGCGGAAGCCGCCGATCTGCAGGTACTGCGCCTGCTCCGGATAGAAACGCAGATAGCGCTGCTGCAGCGCCTGAACGTCATCCGGCGCGCAGGCGCGGCCGAGCAGGGTCGCGCGCGGATGCGCCTGCAATTCCGGGCCGCTGCTGCATACGATGAAGCTGGCGCGCGCGTCGGCCTCGAGGTTGTGGGTATGCTCGGCCAGGTGACTGATGAGCACCACCGGGCGGCCGCGATGGTCGGTGACGTGCGGCAGGGCCGCGCCGTAAGGATGGCCGGGAAACTTCACGCAATGCGTGGACAGCACGCCGCTGCGGTGGCGGCGCATCAGACGGCGGGCTTCGTGTCCATGAGTCATCATGCACGCTTCCCGTTCATGCGCGTGCCTGCTTGAGGGCGATCGTGGCAAGCCGCCGGCCGAGCGCGCTGCACAGCCGCTGCTCGTCGTCGGTGAGCGGCCGATCGTCGCCGATGCCGGCCACGTGACTGGCGCCGTAGGGCGTGCCGCCGCTTTGGGTGCTGCTCAGTTGTGCCTCGGTATAGGGCAGGCCCATGATCAGCATACCGTGATGGAGCAGCGGCAGCATCATCGACAGCAAGGTCGATTCCTGCCCGCCGTGCATGGTGGCGGTGGAGGTGAACAATGCCGCCGGCTTGCCCGCCAGAGCGCCGCTCAGCCACAACGCCGAGGTCGAATCCAGGAAATACTTCAGCGGCGCGGCCATGTTACCGAAGCGCGTCGGGCTGCCGAGCGCCAGACCGATGCACTCTTCGAGATCCCGCAGCTCGACATACGGTGGCCCGTCATCGGGGATGTCCGGCTGCGTGGCTTCGCATACCGCCGACACCCTGGGTACGGTGCGCAGCCGCGCCCGGGTGCCCGCCACGCCGTCGATGCCGCGCGCCACGAGCTGCGCCATCTGCTTCACGGCGCCGGTGCGGCTGTAGTACAGAACGAGAATGTCGGACATGGGATGGACAGGGCGAGCGGCTATTATAGGCCGCTCGTGCACCTGCACCGCCTCGTACCCGAACATCGATCATGACACCCATGCTGCACAACCGGCCCTTCGCCGACATCCACATCGGAGACAGCGCGTGCCTCACGCGCACGGTGACCGGTTCCGACATCAGGACCTTCGCCGTGCTCTGCGGCGACGTCAACCCGCTGCACGTGGACGAGCGCTTCGCCGCCGCGCACGGCGACGGGCGCCTGACCGCCCATGGCATGTGGGCCGGTGCACTCGTCTCCAGCGTCCTGGGCAACGAACTGCCCGGTCCGGGCACCGTCTGTCTGACGCAGCAGCTGCGCTTCGTCAAGCGCATCGCGGCCGACGACACCATCACTGCCACGGTGACGGTGCGCGAGAAGCGCATCGAGAGCCGCATCGTGGTGCTGGATTGCGAATGCGCCAACCAGCACGGCGAGATCGTCGCCCTGGGCAGTGCCGAGGTGATCGCCGCGGCGGAAAGCGTCTCGCTGCCGCGACCGTCCGCCGATGCGCTCGCGTCGCAGGCGCACGAAAAGTTCGAGCAGCTTCTCGCCCGGGTGCGGACGCTGCCGGCGATCAGCACCGCGGTGGCGCATCCATGCAGCGACGCGGCGCTGGGCGCCGTGGTCGAGGCCGCGCAGGCCGGACTGATCGTTCCCACGCTGGTCGGCCCGGCGGAGAAGATCCGCATGTACGCGCAGCGCCTGCGTGCCGACATCTCCGACTACCCGTTGGTGGACGTTCCGCACAGCCATGCCGCGGCAGCCAAGGCGGTCGAGCTGGTGCGACAGGGCATGGCCCAGGTGCTGATGAAGGGCAGCCTGCATACCGACGAGCTGCTGGCCGAAGTGGTCAAGCGCGACACCGGCCTGCGCACCGAGCGCCGGCTGTCGCACGTGTTCGTCATGGACGTGCCGTCCTATCACAAGCCGCTGATGGTGACCGACGCTGCCATCAACATCTATCCGACGCTCGAGGAGAAGGCCGACATCTGCCGCAACGCCATCGACCTCGCGCACGCGCTGCGCATCGCGCATCCGAAGGTGGCGATCCTGTCGGCGGTGGAGACCATCAACCCCAAGATTCCCTCGACCACCGATGCGGCGTCCTTGTGCAAGATGGCCGAGCGCGGGCAGATCACAGGCGGGATCCTGGACGGCCCGCTGGCGATGGACAATGCCATCAGCCGCGAGGCCGCGGCCATCAAGGGCATCGTTTCCGAGGTCGCAGGCGATGCCGATGTCCTGCTGGTGCCCGACCTGGAGGCAGGCAACATCCTGGCCAAGCAGCTCACCTTCATGGCGCAGGCGGATGCAGCCGGGATCGTGCTCGGTGCACGCGTGCCCATCGTCCTGACCAGCCGCGCCGACGGTGTGCGCGCGCGTCTGGCCTCGTGCGCGGTGGCGGTGGTCATGGCGCACGTGCGCCAGACCGGCAGGCCGGATTGAAGGCTGCTTTGCATGCGTGACTTTCTGCTGGTGATCAACGCCGGCTCGTCGAGCCTGAAGTTCCAGGTGTTCGACGTATGCGACGACCGACTGGACATGCGGCTGCGCGGGCAGATCGAAGGGATCGGCACACGCGCGCACTTCAAGGCGCTGGAGGCGGCCGGGGCAGTGCTCGCCGACGAGCCGCTGCCCGCCGGCCAGGATCAGCGTGCGGCGCTCGATCACCTGGGCAACTGGCTGCGACAGGCTGCCGCGGACGGGCACCTGATCGCGGTGGGGCATCGCGTGGTGCACGGCGGCGCGCACTACTCCGCGCCCACGCGGGTGAATGCGCAGCTGCTGCGCGAGCTGGAGTCCCTGGTGCCGCTCGCGCCGCTGCATCAGCCGTTCAATCTGACGCCGATGCGCACGCTGCTGGAAGCACAACCGGAACTGCCGCAGGTGGCCTGCTTCGACACCGCGTTTCACCGCACGCAGCCGCTGCTGGCCGAGCTGTTTGCGCTGCCCAGGCAGTTCTACGACGAGGGTGTGCGGCGCTACGGCTTCCATGGCCTGTCGTACGAATACATCGCGCGCGAGCTGCCGCGCCGCGCGCCCGAGCTTGCCCACAAGCGGGTGGTGGTCGCCCATTTGGGCAACGGCGCCAGCCTGTGCGCGCTGGACCATGGCTGCAGTGTGGCCACTACCATGGGATTTACCGCGCTGGACGGTCTGCCCATGGGCACGCGCTGCGGCGGTCTCGACCCCGGGGTGGTGATCTATCTGGCGCGCGAGCGCGGCATGGGCATCGATGCCATCGAAGCGCTGCTGTACCAGCGCTCCGGCCTGCTCGGTCTGTCCGGGGAGAGCAATGACATGCGTGCGCTGCTGGCCAGCACTTCACCCGGCGCGCGCCTGGCGGTCGACTATTTCGTCTACCGCATCGCACGGGAAATCGGATCGCTGGCTGCGGCCATGGGCGGCATCGATGCACTGGTGTTCACTGCCGGTATCGGCGAGAACAGCCCGCACATCCGCGCGCAGGTGGCTACGCGCCTGCGCTGGCTGGGTCTGGAACTGGATGCAGCCGCGAACGATTCCGGCGCCGCCTGCATCAGCAGGCCGGGCAGCCGCCTGGCGGCGTGGACCATCGCCACCAACGAAGAGCTGATGATCGCGCTGCATACGCGCGAATTACTGAATCTCAGCCCCGCGCAGTAGTTTTGCAACAGCCTGCTAGCGTACCAGGCGCTTGGCGAACTCTATGATGCCCCCCGCGTCCACCGTCTGCGCTGTGTTCTCCCGCCGCGAGACGTACTCCACCTGACCCTGCTTGAGCCCGCGCTCGCCGATGGTGATGCGGTGTGGAATGCCGATCAGCTCGAGGTCGGCGAACATGACCCCGGGACGCTCGTCACGATCGTCGAGCAGCACCTCGATTCCCGCTGCCGACAGCTCTTGATAAAGCATGTCGGCCAAAGCTTTCACCTCGGCGCTCTTGCGGTAGCCGATGGGGGCGATGGCGATCTCGAAGGGCGCGATCGGCAGCGGCCAGATGATGCCGCGCTCGTCGTGGTTCTGCTCGATCGCGGCGGCGACGATGCGTGACACGCCGATGCCATAGCAGCCCATCTCCATCGGGCGCGCCTGCCCGGCCTCGTCCAGATAGGTGGCACCGAGCGCCTCCGAATATTTGGTGCGCAGCTGGAAGATGTGGCCTACTTCGATGCCGCGGCAGATGCCCAGCCTGCCCTTGCCGTCGGGGCTCGGGTCACCCTCGACCACGTTGCGCAGATCCGCGATCTCGACCGGCTCCGGCAGATCGCGCCCGAAGTTCACGCCGCTCAGGTGGAAGCCGGTCTCGTTGGCGCCGCACACGAAATCGCTCATGCTCATCACCGCGCGGTCGGCGAGCACAGTCAGCCCATGATCGCCCACCGGACCGATCGAGCCCGGCTCGGTGCCCAGGCGGGCACGCACTTCCGCCTCGGTGGCGAAACGGAAGCCGTCGTTGAGCAGGAATTTCTTGCTGGCCTTCACTTCGTTGAGCGTGTGATCGCCGCGCAGCAGGATCAGCACTTCGCGCTGATCACCGGCGACCACCATCAGGGTCTTGACGACGCCGCTGGGCGGAACCTTCAGGAACGCGCTCACCGCCTCGATGCTGTGCTGGCCGGGGGTGGCAATCTTCGTCATGGGCTGACCCGGTGCCGCGCGTGCGGCTTGCGGGGCGAGCGCCTCGGCCAGCTCGACGTTGGCGGCGTAGTCCGACTCCAGGCCGTAGGCGATGGCGTCCTCGCCGGAGTCGGCCAGCACGTGAAACTCGTGCGAGCCGGTGCCGCCGATGGCGCCGGTGTCCGCCGCCACCGCGCGATACTTCAGGCCCAGACGATCGAAGATGCGCGAGTAGGCGTCGTACATGTTGCGGTACTCGCGCTCGAGATCGGCGAGGTCGACATGGAAGGAATATGCGTCCTTCATGACGAATTCACGCGCCCGCATCACACCGAAGCGCGGACGGATCTCGTCGCGGAACTTGGTCTGGATCTGGTAGAAGTTCACCGGCAGCTGGCGGTAGCTGCGGATGTCGCGCCGGGCGATGTCGGTGATCACCTCCTCGTGCGTGGGTCCGAAGCAGAAGTCGCGCTCGTGACGGTCCTTGATCTTGAGCATCTGCGGGCCGAACTTCTCCCAACGGCCGGACTCCTGCCACAGCTCGGCGGGCTGTACCGCGGGCAGGAACACCTCCAGGGCGCCGGAGCGATCCATCTCCTCGCGCACGATGTGCTCGACCTTGCGCAGGGAACGCAGTCCCAGCGGCAGCCAGCTGTACAATCCGCTGCCGAGTTTCCGGATCAGGCCGGCGCGCAGCATCAGCTTGTGGCTGACCAGTTCGGCTTCGCTCGGGGCTTCCTTCAGCGTGGAAAGGAAGAAGGCTGACGTGCGCATGGCGAGGACATGACTCCGCAGGCAAAGACGCTATTCTACAATCGCCATCCTCGACAACGGACCGCACCTCCTTTCATCCATGGGATTACTCACGCGCCTGCGCCGGCGCAGCGCCGCGCACGGCGTGCATATCAGCGAGCAGGACGGCATCCGCTACCTGCATCTGGGCAGCGACACGATCCAGAGCGGCATGCGCCTGAGCGAGCCGACCGAACTGGTGCTGTCGTATACCCGCAGCATGCTCGCCTTTCTGCTGTTCGCGCCCGAACCGTCGCGCGTGCTCAACATCGGACTGGGCGGTGGCTCCCTGGCCAAGTGGATCCATCGCCACCTCCCCGCCACGCAGCAGGTGGTGGTCGAGCTCAGCCCCGAAGTGATCGCCTGCGCCCGCCAGTATTTCCATGTCCCGATGGACGATGCGCGCCTCAGGGTGATCGAGGCGGACGGTGCGGCGTGGGTGGCAGCGCATCCGCAATGTTGCGACGTGATCCTGGTGGACGGTTACGACGGCCGGGCGCTGGCATCCGAGTTGAGCAGCGACGGCTTCTACGCCGCCGCCGCCGCCGGGCTCGAATCCGACGGCATCCTGGTGGTGAACCTGTGGGGTAACGATCGGCGTTTCGATGCCAATCTGCAGCGTATCCAGCGTGCATTCGACGGACGCATCTGCTGCGTGCCGGCGGCACAGCGCGGCAACGTGGCAGTACTGGCGTTCCGCCGTGCGCCCACCGGCACGCGCTGGCATGAGCTGCAGGCGCGGGCTCAGGCACTGCAGGCGCGCTTCGGCATCGAGTTCACGGACATCGTGGGCAGCATGAAGACGCTCAACCCCCATAGCAGCGTGCGCCTGTTGATATGACACCTCGATGCGGGCATGGGCCCAGGGCCGGACATGCTGCTGGGCTTGGCCGCAGTTCACCGGGGAGGCTGCGTGATTGCCTTGGGCCGCGTGTTTGTGAAAGAATTGGTCACGAGCCGTTTCCCAAAGGTGACATCAGAATGATCGATCGAGACGGGTATCGCCCGAACGTCGGGATCATCCTGGTCAATCCGCGTAACGAGGTGTTCTGGGGCAAGCGCGTGAAGGAGCACGCGTGGCAGTTTCCGCAGGGTGGCATCAAGCCGGGCGAGTCGCCGGAACGAGCCATGTTCCGGGAACTGACCGAGGAGGTCGGTCTGGAGGCGCGGCATGTCAAGATCCTTGGACGCACGCGTCACTGGCTGCGCTACGACGTCCCCACTACCTGGTTGCGGCGCGATTGCCGCTTGCAATATCGTGGACAGAAGCAGATCTGGTATCTGCTGCGCATGCTCGGGCGCGATTGCGACGTGTGCCTGCGTCGCAGCGAGCGGCCGGAGTTCGACGCATGGCGTTGGAATGAATACTGGATTCCGCTCGACAGCGTGATCGAATTCAAGCGCGAGGTATACCACCAGGCGCTGACCGAGTTGTCGCGCTTCATTCCGTCCGTCGGTGCGCGCCAGCCCGATCCTGCGCAGCCGCACCACTCATCCGCGGCGGAAGATTCGCTGCGCATCA
>JAHCKU010000156.1 GCA_026125625.1 Burkholderiales bacterium
CTCGATGGTGCCGGAGGCACGTGTCACGGTCTCGGCCAGGCGATTCATGTGCACCGCCACCTCCTGCATCTGCGCCTCTCCGCGGGCCGACAACTCACCGGCGCCACGCGCCGCAGCCGCGGCCTCGGCGGTCTTGTCCGCGATCTGGGCCACACTGGTGGACAGCTCTTCCACCGCGACCGCGGCATTGGCGGCATCTTCGGCCTGGCGGGCCGCCGCCGCGCGCACCTCTCCGGTACGCGCGCTCAATTCCGTGCCGGCCGTGTCGACCCGCAGCGCGCTGGCGTTTACCTCCTCTATGCTGGAGCGCACGGTTTCCAGCAGCGCGTTGAACGAACGGCCGATCTCGGAGACTTCGTCATCGCCGGAGACAGCGACCTGACGCGCGAGATTGCCATCCTCGCGGATATCCTGCATCACCGTACCCAGGTCACGCAGCGCGTGCACCGGGCGCATGATGCTGCGCGCGAGGAACAGCACGATCATCCCGACCACCAGCACTATCCCGGCCACCAACAGGCCGGTGCGCCGCACTGACTGCCAGAACATCGCGTCCACGTCGTCGAGATACAGGCCGGTACCGATCACCCAGCCCCAGGGCTCGAACAGGCTCACGTAGGACACCTTGGCGATCGGCTCGGTGTTGCCGCCGCGCGGCCAGTAGTAGTCGACGAACCCGGCGCCCTGGGTACGGGCAACGCGCACGATCTCCTGGTAGAGCATCTTCCCGGTGTGATCGGCCACATCCGACTTGTCCTGACCCTCGAACTCCGGCCGCATCGGATGGGCCACCACGACGTGCTGCAGATCGTTGATCCAGAAATATTCTTTACTGTCGTAGCGGAGCGCGCGGACTGCCGCCTTGGCCTGCTCCTGGGCGTCCGCCTCGCTCAGGCGGCCCTGCGCGAATTGCGCGTGATAGTGCTGGAGCAGGGCATGCGCCGACTCGGTCAGGCTGCGGACCTTGGCGGAACGGTCCTGCAGCATCACCTTGCGCTCTTCATGCAGGTTGACCGTCAGCAGCAGGAGCATGCTCAGAGCGCCCGTGGCGAGCAGGAGCATCACCCGGGCACGGATGCTGAGGGCAGCGAGAAGTTTGGTCATGAATCAGGCCTCCGGAACGGCTCGAACTGCGTTGTTTACGGTGTCCGGAAGTCGATATTTAGAGCGGCAGATAGATCGCCAGCTCCAGCCGGCGGCGATGATTGCGGTATTTCCCGATGCCCTCGATGCGTGCCCGCAGCTTGTTGCCGCGATCGAGCTGGCGGGCCACCGCCTCGTTGTCGGTGCGCGGCAGATAGCCGAGCATGTGCCCCTGCCATTCGATGCGTACTGCGTTGGGATCGTGCAGGTTGTGCGGCTCGCGCACCAGGTTCAGCTCATCTCCGACGTGCAGATGATCCCATACCGCCTTCGCCTGATGATGGCGCAGGCCGGCTACGAGGCTCGACTGCAGCAGGAGACGTGCTTCCGTGCGCTGCGCATGCGCCGACGGCGCGAGCAGCAGCAGTGCCAGGATCAGCAGCAGTATGCGCACGCTCCGGTCCGCTCACATGGGTTTGACCACGACCAGGATCACGATCGCGAACAGCAGCAGCACCGGAAATTCGTTGAACCAGCGGAACCACACGTGGCCGTGGCGGTTGCGGCCCTGCGCCAGGTCGCGCAACAGCTTTCCGCACCACAGGTGATAGGCGATCAGCACCAGCACCAGCGCCAGCTTGGCATGCAGCCATCCGCCGACATCCCGGAACCAGCCCAGCCACAGCCATAGCCCGAAGCCGATGGTGAGAATCGCGCCGGGCGTCATGATGCCGAAGTACAGCTTGCGCTCCATCACCTTGAAGCGCTCGATGCCGGCCTCGTCGGTCGCCATCGCGTGGTACACGAATAGTCGCGGCAGATAGAACAGCCCGGCGAACCAGGTCACCATGAAGACGATATGCAGGGACTTGACCCAGACCATCGGCATACTCCACTTCGATCGCGGCCACAGCTTACTACTACTTCAGTAGTCGGCGCCGCGCCAGCACCACCGCCAGGTACGACCCCACCAGCGCGTAGGAGACCAGCACCAGCAGGTGCGTCAGCACGGCCTCCGGTACGCGCCCGTAGACCAGCGGGCGCGCCAGCTCGATGGCATGCAGCAGCGGCAATGCCACGGCGATCTGCTGCAACAGCGAAGGCAGGGCGCTCACCGGATAGAACACGCCGGACAGCAGGACCATGGGCGTGATGAACAGGGTGAAGTAGTACATGAAGAAGTCGTAGCTGGGCGCGAGCGTGGTCATGGTCACGGCGAACGAGCCGAAGACGATGCCGATGAGCAGGGTCAGCGGCACCAGCCACAGCGTGAGCGGCGAATGCGACAGGCCCAGCACCCAGATCAGCAGCAGGATCGCCAGCCCCGAAAACGCGCTCTTGGTCGCCGCCCACGCGATCTCGGCGCAGACGATGTCGTCGAGCCCCACCGGGGCGTTCATGATCGCCTCCCAGGTGCGCTGGACGTGCATGCGCGAGAAGGCCGAGTACAACCCCTCGAAGCTGGCGCTGTTCATGGTGCTGTAGCACACGATGCCCGCTGCCAGGAAGGTGATGTAGGCGACGCCATCGACCGCCGGCAGCATGCTGCCCAGACCGTAGCCCAGACCGAGCAGGGACAGCGCGGGATCGGCGAGATTGCCGAGCAGGGACGGCACCAGGAGCTTGCGCCATACCAGCAGATTGCGCCGCCACACCTGAACCAGGCGCAGCGACAGACGCGGCGGGGCGAGATCGACGGCCATCAGTCGCGCAGCTCGTGGCCGGTCAGCTTCAGGAACACGTCCTCCAGATTCGCCGGCCGCTGCAGATAGCGCAGGCCGGCGGCGCCACCCAGCGCGTCCAGCGCGGGCTGAATGTCATGCAGATAGCAGAAGGTGGTCTCCCCTACCGTTTCCCAGCGCCGGCACAGCCGGGTTCCGTGCCGTTCCATCCAGTGCGCAGCGCCCTCGCCGAAGACCTCCAGCACCTGCGGCTCGATGTGTGCGGCCACCAGCTCCGCGGGCGTGCCGGTGCAGATCATGCGACCGCCGTCCATGATGCCGAGCCGATCGCACAAGCGCTCGGCCTCGTCCATGAAATGCGTGGTCAGCAGGATGGTCTTGCCGCGCGCGACCAGGCGCTTCAGCCGATCCCAGATCAGATGCCGCGCCTGCGGATCCAGGCCGGTGGTGGGCTCGTCGAGGAAGATGAGCGCGGGATCGTTGATCAGGGCGCGGGCGAGCGACAGACGACGTTTCATGCCGCCGGACAGGGCGCTGATGGCCGAGTCGGCACGTGACTCGAGACCCGCGAACTCGAGCAGGTCCGGGATGCGCGGCCGGATCTCGCGCTCGGTCAGGCCAAAGTAGCGACCGTAGACCACCAGGTTCTCGGCCACGGTGAAGTCGGGATCGAGCGTATCGGCCTGCGGCACGACGCCCACGCGCTGCCGCACCTCGAGCGCACGCGCCGGCACCGGCTGGTCCAGCACCCGGATGCTGCCGTGATCGGGGGCGATCAGACCCAGGGCCAGGCGCAAGGTGGTGGTCTTGCCCGCCCCGTTCGGTCCGAGCAGGCCGTAGCACTCCCCCTGCCGCAGCTCCAGATCGATGCCGCGTACCACCTCCCTGCCGGCGTAGGCCTTGCGCACGGCCTGCAGGGTGAGCATCAGCAGGCGCAGCTGTGATTGACGATGCGCGCCAGCTCGACCAGCTTGCCGTGGAAGAAGTGGCCGGTGCCGGGCACGACCACGATCGGCAGGCTTTGTGGACGCGCCCAATCCAGCACTGCGGCCAGGGGGACGACGTCGTCCTCCTCGCCGTGGATCACCAGCGTTCCAGCCGGCACTGCGTCCACCGAAAAACGATTCACGGCGGGGCCGACCAGCACCATGCGCCGATGCTCCAGACTGGCGGCGACCCGCGTCTGCACGAACGCCCCGAACGAGAAACCGGCCAGGGTGACCGGCACATCGGGAAAGCGCGCACGCATGGCGGCCGCCACCACGAGCCAATCCTCGGTCTCGCCGCGGCCCTCGTCATACACGCCATCGCTCGCGCCCACGCCGCGGAAGTTCATGCGCACCGCCACCTGCCCCTGGGCCGTGAAGCTGCGCGCCAGCGTCTGCACCACCTTGTTGTCGAGTGTGCCGCCGTACAGCGGATGCGGATGCGCGATCAGCGCCAGTCCGCGCGGCGTGCTGGCCGGCGCGTTCACCACCACTTCCAGATTGCCGGCTGCGCCCGCCAGAAGCAGCCGTTCTTCGCGCGCGGATCTCAAATGCGCAGGCGCTCGACCACGCGCCCATGCTGCAGATGTTCTTCGATGATCTCGTCGATGTCGTCGCGGTCGACGTAGGTGTACCAGACCGCTTCGGGATAGACCACCAGCACCGGCCCTTCCTCGCAGCGATCGAGGCAGCCGGCCTGATTGATGCGCACCTTGCCCGGTCCGGCCAGGCCGAGCTCCTTCACGCGCTGCTTGGCGTAGTCGCGCAGCTTCTGCGCGCCATGATTGTTGCAGCAGGCGCGCTCCGAATCACGCTGGTTGCAGCAGAAGAAAACGTGGTGGGTGTAATGACTCATCGGCGACACGCGGCATTCGAGGCGTATCGCCGAATTATACCGGGCACCCCGTCCACGGACGGGGCCAGGGACTCAGGCCGCTGCCTTGGGATCGTCCGCGGTCAGACGCTGGATGGCGTTCTGATCCAGATGCTCCAGCCGGTAGCCGTAGCGATACACCGCAGCCAGACGCCAGCCGTGCTCGGGCGTGAGGCCCAGCTTGTTGCGGATGCGGCTGACATGCGTGTCGAGGGTACGCGAAGTGAGCACGGCATTGGGACCCCACACCGTCTCGCGAATGTGGCCGCGCGACAGCAGACGGCCGATGTTGCGCAGGAACAGCACCGACAGGTCGAAATCCTTGGCCGTCAGATCCACCTGCCTGCCGTTGCGCATCACTATCCGCGTCTGGCAGTCGACCCTGAACGTACCGATTTCCAGGACTTCCGCCTGCTCCTGGAGGTGACGCGCACGGCGCGCCAGCGCTTCCAGCCGCGCGAGCAGCTCCAGGCGCCGCACCGGCTTGATCATGTAGTCGTCGGCGCCCTCGCGCAGTGCCAGCACGATGTCGTCCTCGCGGTCGCGTCCGGTGACGAACAGCACCGGCACCGAGGAATGCAGCTGCTGGCGCACGCGTCGCAGAACGTCCACGCCGCTCAAGTCGGGTACGTTCCAGTCCAGTACCAGGGCGTCGAAGCTCTCGTTCTGCAGAGCGCGCAGCAGATTGGCCCCCTGCTCGAATGCGTGCGGATGATGTCCCGCCAGCTGCAGCCAGTGGCTGAGCAGTTCGCTCTGCGAAGCGTCGTCTTCAAGGATTGCAATTCTCATGTCTTCAACGGCGTCAGGATGAAGATGAATAAGCAGGACCGCATCAGTTGAATCGGACCTGAATGCGTTTCAAGTAGCGCTCCATGGTGGCGAAATGCACATCCAGCAGTTCCTTTTCGCGACCACGGGCAGCCAATTCGAGCTTGGCGCCGAGCACCGATAGTTCCGGAAAGCCGAAGCCCTCGCCGGCGCCCTTGAGATCATGTCCGACCCGCTCGATGAATTCGAAATCGGCCTCCAGCAGCGCTGCACGCAGGCGCTGCAGATCCGCCTGCTTGCGCCGCAGGAATCTGGTCACCAGTTGCTCCAGGTCCTTCTCCAGCCATACCACCCGCGGCTGCAGACTGTCGCGACCGACCTCGGATTGTCCGACTCTGCCGCTCACGCAGCCGCTCCGCCGGAAAGAACGGTGTTCACGTGATTCCACAGGACATCGCTGCGAATCGGCTTCGACAACAGCGCATCGCAGCCGCTCGCCAGCGCCCGATCGGCCTCAGGTCCGTCGCGGTGACCGGTCAGTGCGAAGATCGGCTTCACGTAGCCGATGCTGCGCAGCTGCTGCACCGCCTCGAATCCAGTCATCACCGGCATGTCCATGTCCATCAGAATCAATGCGGGCTGCTCGCTGAGCGCCAGCTCCACCGCCACGCGCCCGTTGTTCGCCTGCAGTACATTCACGCCCATACGGCGCAATTGGTGGACAACCAGCTCACGGATGTCCTCGTTGTCTTCTGCCACCAGCACGGCCTGCCTTGCTTCCATCATCGGTCTTGAGTGACGATCGCAATGGTCGGAAGGTTCTGGCGGCGATCACGCGGGGGCACTTTTGCAAAAGACGTGCCACTGCCGGAATGACGGCGACCGGCCCGCCGTGCGCCATTGCGTCGGCCGTCCGGTGCAAGGACATCGAGGCGGGTTCGGGCGCAGCCCGTCAGATTTCGACTCCCCCGATACAAACCAGCAAGGTTTTGCGTCCCGCACCGCGGGCACGGATCTGCTCGGACAGCCGGGTCAGCCACCTGACATGGCCGTTTATCGTCATGCGCGGGACGAATTCCGGGAATGCGCCGCGTACGGCATCCAGCGGCGCATTGATGAGCAGACCATATTGCGCCGGAATATGCCCGCGTCGGGGTGACACGTAGAAAGAATCGATCAGGAAGCCGCGCAGGGCGCCGGCGCTGGGCAGCGCAATGACTGCACCCTCGCCATAGGCATTCACCAGCGGGCCGAAACGCGCCATGTCCAGCCGGCATTCACTCACGCCCATGAAGAAATCTTCGAACGACGGCAGCTCCGCCCGGCATGGCACGGCAGTCGTCGACACGAGCGCGAAACAAAGTACGGCGAGCGCGCGTTTCAATTTGCGGCACTCGGCAAGTTCCAAGCCCGCGCGACGATTCACTGCAATCCTCTCGTCGGCCGATGAGCGGTGCGTGCAAGAATTACCAGCACGCACAGATAAGCCGCGGCGAGCAGCGGCCACAGCATGGACGCAAGCCGGGTGAGACCGTTGAAGCTGAGGAAATGTCCATGACGCCAGGTGCGGATGGCGTCGGCGATATACGGATTCTCGGGTGCGAGATTGACCAGCACTGCACCCAGCATCAGCAGCGTCGCGCTGGTCGCGGCCACACCGCGACGCGGCAGCTGCGCGGCGATGAAATACAGCAGGATGCCGGCAGGGATGCCGAGCACGGCTCCCGGGGTGAGCCACAGCGCTGCATCACCGTGGCGAAACAAGGTCAGCGTGCCCACCGCCTTGAGTCCGAGCGCCACGCTCACGATCGCCAGCAACAGGCCGGCGACCGGCTCGCGCGGGCGTGCCATCGC